>DAIRTB010000224.1:0-3701 GCA_036804105.1 Bacteroidota bacterium
CAAGCCTTGCAGAATAGATTGTCTAATCCACCAAACGGCATAAGAGATAAATTTGAAACCACGAGATTCGTCGAATCGGGAGGCGGCCTTAATTAGTCCAAGGTTGCCTTCGTTAATTAAATCGCCTAATGTTAAGCCTTGATTTTGATATTGCTTTGCCACAGAAACGACAAAACGAAGGTTTGCTTTGGTTAATTTCTCCAGAGCGGCTCTATCGCCCATCTGAATTCGCTTTGCTAATATTACTTCATCTTCGGCTGTTATAAGTTCAACTTTTCCAATTTCTTGGAGGTATTTCTCTAACGACTGGCTTTCTCTGTTGGTAATTTGCTTACCAATTTTTAACTGCCTCATATACTTTAACCTTTGTTGATTTGGGCAGCTAAATTTAAATAAAAATTAACATGGTTTTAATCAAAAGGCAAAAAAGTTTTAAAAATTACGGTCGTTTGTTAAATTTTAACGTTCCTCTTGCTGAACATAGGTAAAATCTACCGTTCTAGCGTTTAAATCGGTTTTTAAAAGGCGCACAAACAGGCGATCGCCCATTTTAAAAACCTTGCCAGTTCTTACACCTGTAATGCAATAATCGTCTTCATCGAAAATATAGCGATCGTTAGAGATGGTGCTTAAGCGAACCATTCCCTCTACCAAATTATAATCTATCTGCACAAAAAATCCGAAATCCTTAAGTCCAGAAATGGTCCCTTCGAAAACCTCTCCATCTTTCCCTTGAAGCATTTCAATTTGCTTGTATTTTACCGAAGCACGCTCTGCATTGGTAGCATTTTTTTCTCTTTCAGAACTGTGCTTACAAGCTTTTTCTAGATCGTAACCTTTTGCCGGTTCAGGATTTACCAAATATTCTGCTAATAATCTGTGTACCAAAACATCGGGGTATCTTCTAATGGGCGATGTAAAGTGCGTGTAAAACTCGAAAGCCAAACCATAGTGACCAATATTCTGAGTAGTATAAATCGCTTTTGCCATGGATCGGATGGCCATTTGCTCTAAGATATTTTGCTCGTAAGTGCCTTCAATCTTTTCTAAAAGTGCATTTAAAGAACTGGCAATTCTACTTTTAGACGATACTGAAACGCTGTAGCCAAACTTATCTGCAAAATCTGCAAACTGCCGAATGCGCTCAGGATCAGGCGCATCGTGAACTCGATAAACAAAGTGCGGCCTTAATTTTCCATTATCTATATTGGCTACAAATGAAGCTACTTGTCGGTTGGCTAGCAACATGAAATCTTCAATTAACATATGCGCTTCTTTACGAACTTTGGCCACAACCTCTAATTCCTGAGATTCTTTGCCTAGTTGAAAACGAATTTCGGTGGTTTCGAATTTAATAGCTCCAGCATCAAAACGCTCCTTCCTCAACAAGAAAGCCAAGGCATTTAGATGATGAATCACATCTGCATAAGGCGATTCTGCGCCTTCAATAATCTCTTGAACTTCTTCGTATGCATAACGTCTTTTCGACTTGATAACTGTTCTTCCAAACCATTCGTTTACCACTTTTGCCTCTGGAGTAAGTTCGAAAATAGCAGCGAAACAGGCTTTTTCTTCATCTGGACGAAGCGAGCAGACCATGTTAGAAAGATGTTCTGGCAACATCGGGATTACCCGATCAACTAAATAAACCGAAGTTGCTCTCGAATAGGCTTCCCGATCCAGGGCAGTTCCGGGCTTTACATAATAGGCCACATCGGCAATATGAACCCCAACTTCTGTGTTTCCATTTTCCAATTTCCGGTAAGAAATGGCATCATCGAAATCTTTGGCATCAATCGGGTCTATGGTAATGGTAAGAATATCTCGATAATCTTTCCGTTGTGCAATTTCTTCTGAGGTTAAGCCAAGCGGAATTTTCTCTGCCTCTTCAATCACATCGTCTGGAAATTTATTTGGGAAACCAAATTCAGCTAAAATGGATCTCATTTCAGTATCATTGGTTCCTGGAGTTCCTAAAATCTCCACAATTGTTCCGGCAGGATTTCTAGAATTTTCTGGCCAACTGGTAATTTTTGCAATCGCCTTTTGTCCGTTCTTGCCTCCATTTAAAGCATCTTTCGGAATGAAAATATCAATCTGAATGGCCTTATTATCAGGCACTAAGAATGCAAATTTATCGCTCACTTCTAAAATTCCAACAAATTCTGAGCGAGAACGAGAAACAATTCCAATCACTTCACCTTCTGGCCTGCGACCTTTTCTAATGGCGTGCATTTCAATTTTCACGGTATCTCCGGGAAGCGCATTTCCAATTCTTGTTGACGGAACATAAACATCGCTTTCGTAACCCTCTACCGCTACATAGCCATCGCCTTTTTGATTGATGTCGATTACGCCTTCAGCAAAACTGCTAACCTTGTTGATTCTGTAGGCGCCATGACGATCTTCGTTAACCACTTTATCATGCTTAAGATCTTGCAAAATCTTACCGATATGCCCACGAATTACCTCATCGGTAAAACCTAATCGAGAAGCTACCTGCCGGTAATTAAAACTTTTTCCTTTATTATCTTCTAAAAGTCTTAAAACTTTCAGCCTTAATTTTTCTATGTTGAGTGGTTTACCACTGTTAATTTTCTTTTTCATGAATTTAATGCCGGTATGGCGTTAATGAGTGTTTTTGTATATTCTTTTTCGGGCGATAAAAAGAGGTGGTCGGCCTCATTTTCTTCTATAATGCGTCCTTTTTGCATAACCAAAATTCGGTCGGCCATGTACCGCACTACCGATAAATCGTGTGAGATAAACAACATAGTGAAACCGAAATCTACTTTTAATTGGTTCAATAAGTTTAAAACTTGTGCCTGCACCGAAACATCTAACGCAGAAACCGATTCATCGCAAACCAAGAACTCTGGGTTAACAATCAAGGCTCTTGCAATGCCAATTCGCTGCCTTTGTCCGCCGCTAAACTCGTGTGGGTATTTGTTCAAGCTATCGGTATTTAAGCCAACTTTCTCAATAATTGCAGCAACTTTTGCTTCTTTTTCTTTTTGGGTGATGTTGGTATAGTGGACATCCAAAGGTTCCATCAAAATGGTTCTGATCTTTTGTACAGGATTCAGCGAGCCATAAGGATCTTGGAAAACAATCTGGAATTTGGTTCTAAATTTCCGAAGTGCGCTGTCTGATAAATGCGTTAAATTCAAATCCTGATACCAGATTTCACCAGAACTTGCAGGAATCAATCTAAGCAACATTCTACCCAAGGTGCTTTTTCCACATCCCGATTCTCCCACCAAACCAATGGTTTCATTTGGGAAAATATCGAAACTCACCTCGTTTACCGCAAACATTTTTCCACCCCCTTTTTCGGGATACCATTTGCTAATGTTCTTAATCGAAAGCAAAGGTGCTTGTTCGTAAATCGATTTTAATCTACTGGATCTTATGTTGATATCTTCAGGAATTGCTGTTGATGGCTTGTTATTTAAGAAATCTGAAACGGTTGGTAAAATGCTTGGTCTTCCAGAAAGCGGCGGCCTGCAAGACAATAAGCCTTTCGTGTATGCAGCTTCTGGAAAATAGAAAACATCTTTAACTGCTCCTTTTTCTTCAAGATTCCCTGCTCTAAGAACCACCACATTTTTGGCAACTTGAGCGATAATTCCTAAATCGTGGGTAATAAAAATCATGCTCAAACCCCTAGTCTTATTCAGATCTGTAAGCAATTGGAGGAT
>DAIRTB010000224.1:3711-4712 GCA_036804105.1 Bacteroidota bacterium
GGATTGATTTCTGAACCGTAACATCTAAAGCAGTTGTGGGTTCGTCGGCAATAAGTAAGCGAGGGTTGGCCGCCAAAGCCATGGAAATCATTACCCGTTGCTTTTGTCCACCAGATATTTGATGTGGATATTGGCGCAACATTTCTTTCACTCTAGGCAACTGCACTTCATCAAAAAGTAGGGCAGTTTTTTTGAGCGCATCGGTATTGCTCAAACCTTCGTGAAACTGAATTACTTCCGCAACCTGATTTCCTAATCGCATTGAAGGATTAAGTGAAGTCATGGGTTCTTGAAAAATCATAGAAATTTCCTTGCCCCTTAATTTTCTATGTGCTTCCTGATCTAAACTGTGAAGCGGTTGCAAAACGCCATTTTTATCTTCATAGATTATGCTACCGCTGTCTATTCTGGCTAGGGATTTCGGAAACAAACCCATAATGGCGAGTGAGCAAACACTTTTTCCAGAGCCAGATTCTCCTACCAAACCAAGGAAACCAGCATCGGCCACTTGGAAGGAAATGTTGTTCAAAACCTTTTTCCAATGTCCATTTGAGTTGATGGAAAGGTTTAGATCTGCTACGGTTAATATATTTTTGCTCAAGGAAAAGGTTTGGCTAAAAGTACGAAAAAAAGCTTCACGTGATACAGGGAACGTTTAAATCGGTTGGTAAAACTATGAAAAACAAAAATCTTTGAAATCAAAACGTAAAGAATAGGGCTTCACCCTATTCTAAGGTATGTCACCCTCTTCGGGGCTCAGACGGGTCTGGGCTGACGCATGATTCCAACTCAAGTCGGATGAGATCCATATCAAAGAGTAGGTTGTTTAGCTAGAGCCGTTCAGGGAATGCTCTGCATTTACCCTTGCCCTGTCTCAAAACACAACCCATTTTTGGCTAAAGCCGTAAAATTCCCGCAATCAATTTCCCTCCATTTGAAATTGGAGGCAATTGATACATGCACGCTCTGGAGTCCGCCGTAGGCGAGATGACATATCATAG
>DAIRTB010000225.1:0-4710 GCA_036804105.1 Bacteroidota bacterium
TGGTAACGAAAGATCAGAAGACCATTCCATTGCTGGAAGTTGGCGAAAACATTAAGGAACGTTACGCAAAACAGGGAAGCAAAATCCCAACTGCCTATGTTTTAAATGGTTTAAGCATTTGTAATGCTGCTGAAATAACGTATAAATCGAGCAAAAATCAACGCTTACACGTAGAATTGGCCTTATTAAAACTTTGCTTTTTAGAAGGTGCTATACAGCTTAGTCAGCAAGCTGCTGAGAAACCGCAATCTGTAGCTTTGCGTACTACTCCTGCCATAAAACCACTTAAAGACGAAGCAAGTATTGTAGATGAAACCAGTGCTAATTCGAAACTGAAATCTCAACATGCACATATAAAGTTTGGCGATCTAAAATCTGGTAAAGCTCAGAAACTTGTTGCTGAAATGGCCACGAAGGAAACAGAAGCCATTGTTGAAATGGCAGAATCAGACCGCAAGAATACTTCCATTTTGCAAGAAGATTTCGATAAAGCTTGGCAAGCATTAATTAAGCATGTGGTTGAACTTCGGAAGGATTCTTTACATACCTTAATTGTAAATCAGCAACCCAAACTTAGTACGGGTTACACCTTCTATTTAGAGGTAGGAACCCAGTATGGACAGAATTTATTAAATGAAGAAAGACCGCTGATAATTAACTTTTTACGGAAAGAATTGCAGAATGATTATCTCCTTTTCGAAAGTAGAAAAGTAGAAAACCTAGATGAAGAAAGAGTTTATCATCCCCATTTATTGTATAAAAAGATGATGGAAGATTACCCAATTCTGGAGGTTTTAAAACAGAAATTAGATTTAGAAATCAAATAAATATCATACCCAAAAAAGTAAAACAATGGCAGAAAAAATTAGCATCAGCAATGGTGTATTGCAGGTTCCAAACCATGTAGTAATTCCATTTATAGAAGGCGATGGTACAGGTCCAGATATCTGGGCATCGTCTGTAAGAGTACTCGATGCAGCTGTAGAAAAAGCATATGCTGGCGCTCGTAAAATTGAGTGGCTAGAAGTTATGGCCGGAGAAAAATCGTTTAAAAAGACAGGAAACTGGCTTCCAGACGAAACCTTAGATACCATTAGAGAGTACCTAGTTGCGATTAAAGGTCCGCTTACCACGCCAGTTGGTGGTGGAATTCGTTCTTTAAATGTTGCACTTCGTCAGATTCTAGATTTATATACCTGCTTAAGACCAGTTAGATGGTTCGAAGGTGTTCCGTCGCCTGTAAAAAGACCAGACTTGTGCGATATGGTGATCTTCCGTGAGAATACCGAAGACATTTACGCAGGTATAGAATTTCAAGCGGGAACAGAAGAAAATGCTAAATTCAAGGCTTTCTTACAAACCAATTTTCCAGATAAATTCAAAAAAGTTCGTTTCCCAGATACTGCTGCTTATGGTGTTAAACCAGTTTCGCAAGAGGGCACTGAGCGCTTGGTGAAAGCTGCTTTAGAATATGCGTTTATCCACAAAAAGCCATCGGTTACCCTAGTACACAAAGGAAACATTATGAAATTTACCGAAGGTGCTTTCAGAGATTGGGGTTACGAATTGGCCAAGAAAACGTATAATGGCGAAGAAATTGATGGCGGTCCTTGGATAACCATCAGCAAAGATGGCCACACGGTAATTGTGAAAGATTCTATTGCGGATGCTTTCTTGCAACAAATTTTACTTAGACCAGCCGAGTATTCGGTAATTGCTACACTTAACCTGAATGGCGATTATGTTTCCGATGCTTTAGCCGCTATTGTTGGTGGAATTGGAATTGCCCCTGGCGCAAATATTAATTACAACACCGGCCACGCAATTTTCGAAGCAACACATGGAACAGCTCCAAAATACGCAGATCAGGATAAAGTAAATCCAGGTTCTGTAATATTATCTGGTGCAATGATGTTGGAGTATATGGGCTGGAAAGAGGCTTCAGATCTAATTTTCAAAGGGTTAGAAGGTGCAATTTCTAAAAAGAGAGTTACTTACGATTTCGAACGCTTGATGGAAAACGCTACTTTGTTAAAATGTAGTGAGTTTGGAACTGAGATAATTGAAAATATGTAGTTGATACGTGTGTGAATGGCTTCGAGAGAAGTCAATGTGTTAAAAATGAGCGTTTTCGGAAGCAATTCTGGAAACGCTTTTTTTTGATAAGCTGATATGCTGATGAGTATATTTAATTATGTGATGATAACTGTTCCTTACCGTCGCTCGAATCCCTAAAGTCCCAAAAACTGAGTAATAAAATACCCTCTGCATAAATCTGCGGGAAAAATGACTCAGGGTTTCAATTTTTCTCTAGCCAAACATTTTTCTTTCCCCGCAGATTTTCGGAGAAAAAAGCCGCAGATTTCCGCAGATTGGTTTGATTATAAGGCAATTTTCTCCATTTACCTCGAAGTTCATAAAAGACTTTCTCAAAAATAACCTTCTGAGAAAATCTGCGGTAAAAATCTCCTAAAATCTGCGGGAAAAATGATTCAGGGTTCAAGAGTCTTTAATTACTTATAACAACTCTTGTTTCTTTTTATACTTTTCACAAGCCAAAGATTTTTCTCTCCCCGCAGATTTTGCCCCTTCCACCATTTTCAAAATCCAGTTTTTTTATAAAAATGGCTTAGCTTTGGTAATTATCTATTTTTAAATCCATTTCCATGAGAATTTTATTGATATTACTTGCTTTTTTTAGCGTTAATGTAGCGTTTGCGCAAGAAGACATCACTTTTCAAAAGCCATCTGCTGAGATTTTGGCATTGGCAAACTATCAGCCAGCACCCGGAATTTCAATGGATTCCAAGAAAAATTACATGCTGCTAACTTACAGAAATGCATACAAAAGCTTAGACGAATTAAATCAAGTTGAAATGCGATTAGGTGGTCTTCGCATCAATCCAAATGCGAATATTTCTTCAACCATAACTTACACTAGAAATCTGAAAATCAGAAAGATAAACGAATTCAAAGCTGAACCTACCCAAGTTGCCGGTCTACCAGCGAATGCAAAAATTACCTACATTTCCTGGTCGCCAGATGAGTCTAAGATTGCATTTACCAATACTACTTCCTCAGGTGTTGAACTGTATGTAATTGATGTTGTAACTGCTACTGCAAGTAAATTGACTTCTGCTAATCTGAATGCGAATATGGGCAGACCTTATTCTTGGTATAAAGACAGCAAGAAGCTTTTGGTGCGGGTAATTCCAGCGAACAAACCAGCTTTATTAGATGCTAAAAAGGATTTACCAAAAGGGCCAATTGTTTCAACTGCCGATGGTAAAGTATCCCAAAATAGAACCTACCAAGATTTATTGAAGAATAAACTAGACGAACACAATTTCGAAGCCTTAATCACCTCAGAATTATATGCCGTTGATTTTTCTGGAAAAGCAAGTTTGCTTAAATCGGCAGATATGTATTCAAACGAAAGCTTTTCTCCTGATGGGAATTACCTCTTGATCTCTAAAATTGAGAAACCGTTTTCATACATAGTTCCACTGAGCAGATTTCCTCAGAAAACGGAAGTGTTAGATTTAAGTGGAAAATTGGTGAAGGAAGTGAATGCTGTTCCATTGGTTGAAATAATGCCCAAAGGCTTTTCATCGGTAAGAAAAGGAAGACGCAACATGGGTTGGCGATCAGATTTACCCGCAAGTCTTTATTTTGTGGAGGCTTTAGACGAGGGCGATCAGGCGAAAGAAGTGCCTTTTCGAGATGAAGTTTTTACATGGGATGCCCCTTTTACGCAATCCCCGAAATCACTCGTAAAAACAGTGCAACGCTTTGCTGGAATTGTTTGGGGCAACGCAACAACGGCAATTGTTTACGATTCTTGGTACAATACCCGTAATCAGCGAACCTATTTGGTTAATCCTCTTCAAAATGGCGCAACCCCGAAATTGCTTTCCGAACGCAATTATCAAGATGCTTATGCCGATCCGGGCAACTTCGAAACGAAGTACAACAGCTATCATGAGCGTGTTTTAGCCATCGAAAACAACTCCTTATTTTTAATTGGTGATGGATTTACCAAAGACGGACAATTCCCTTTTATCAATCAATTGAGTCTTACAACATTGAAAACCAACAGGTTGTACACCTCTCCTTACTATACTCAAAAAGAAGATATCTTGTCTATTGAAGATTTTGCAAAAGGCATTGCATTGGTTCAAATTCAATCGAAAAACGAGTATCCGAATTATTATTTCAGAAGCTTTAGGCAGAAGGAAAAATTGCAGCAAATTACCTTCAACAAAAATCCTTTCGAAAGCATAAAAAACGTAGAGAAGCAAGTAATTCAATATAAGCGTGCAGATGGTGTGGCACTTTCTGGAACACTCTATTTGCCAGCTGGTTACGATAAAGCCAAGAAAGAAAAGTTGCCGCTTTTAATTTGGGCCTACCCTGAAGAATTTAAAGATGCGAACAGCGCAGGACAAGTAACGCAAAATCCGAACTCGTTTACTTTCCCATATTATGGCTCTTTTGTGTATTGGGTTACCAAGGGCTACGCAGTTTTAGACGATGCCTCTTTCCCCATTATTGGTGTTGGAAAAGAAGAGCCGAACGATACTTTTATTGAACAATTGGTAGCGAACGGCAAAGCTGCAATTGATGCGGTGGATGCTTTGGGTTATATCGACAGAAAACGAGTTGCGGTTGGCGGCCACTCTTATGGCGCTTTCATGACAGCTAATTTAT
>DAIRTB010000226.1:0-4641 GCA_036804105.1 Bacteroidota bacterium
TGGAGCTGTTGTAGAACCAAGGCTCTATTTGCAATACTCTTCGAATTTGGCAAAGTTATGTTTAGATTATCAGCAGATAATTCATTGTAAACGAGCTTTTTAATCATTCTACAGAAATGTTTTCAAAAAGCTGCTCGAGTGCATTTAATTCAACAACACAATTAAAATCGAAACCTTTTTGGGTTGGTAAAACCATCTTAATTTGCTGGTTTTGATTCTTCTTATCCTGAATTAGAAAAGGCAAAAGTTGCTCGTAACTCGGTACTTTTAAGGCTCTAATTTCTAAAGTTTCAAGGAAATTGAAAATCAGATTTGCGGTTTCATCCTTAAGCAATCTCATTGATGCAGCTAAGGCTGTTTCTAATTTCATTCCCAAACAAATGGCCTCACCATGCAAAGCAGCGTGATGATTTTTTAAATTCCAAGATTCAATTGCATGGCCAATACTGTGTCCAAAATTTAAGAGTTTCCGCTCTCCTTTTTCATGTGGGTCTAGAGCTACAATATTCAGTTTAAAATCTGCCATCGCCTGAATCTCAGCTAGATCTGGAATATAATCTCTCTTACCTATATCAGGATTAGCTCGCAAGAAATCGCTACTTAAAATAAGGTGCTTGTACATTTCTGCTTTGCCCGATTGTAGTTCCTCCAAAGGCAATGTTTTTAAGAAAGCATTGCTTAGCAAAACCATTTCAGCAGACGAGAAAGTGCCAAGTGCATTCTTATAATCAACACCATTTTTACCACCAAAAGCAGCATCAACCATTGCCAAAAGCGTGGTTGGAATATTTATAAAGTTGACGCCTCTTTTAAAAAGTGATGCAGAAAATCCACCTAAATCGGTAATTACGCCTCCACCCAAATTTATCAAATAACAGTTTCGATCTGCACCAATTTCTATTAGTTTATCCCAGATAATCTGCGCACTTTGAAGCGTTTTATGGATTTCTCCAGATTCAATAATTACTTTCGGAAAATTCTGTAAAAAAGGAAGCTGCGGCAGGCAGTGTTGATTCGTATTTTCATCCACCAAAACAAGACATTGCTTTTCGCTAAAAAACCTTTGGAAGTCAGCAGGATTCTCAGATGCAAAAACCTTAGATTCCATCATAACTTAAATTGCTTGTTTGTTGGTTTGCTGCAACTTATCGAAAATATCGGTTTGAAGCTGAATAGATTGCTGGTGAATATGTTGGAAAATCTTAAGAATAAAATCCTGCTTCAAGCCAAGATCAGCACTTTGCTTTAATCTATTATCTACAATTTCAGCCCAGCGTTTCGGCTGAAGAATGGTGATATCGTAAGCAGCCTTACTTTCTGCAATTTTACTCGTAAATTCCATTCTTTTTGCTAACAATTCAACAATATTATGATCTATTTGATCGATGTTATTACGTAAATCTTTCAGAATTTCCACCAATTCGATGTTCTCTAAATTAGCATGGCGGAAATGTAATCCTAATATCAGCTCATGAAGCTCCTCTGGAGTAATTTGCTGTCTGGCATCACTCCAGGCCTCTTTTGGGTTAGAATGACTTTCAATCATTAAACCATCAAAATCGAGATCTAGACCCATTTGGGCAACTTGAGCTAAAAGCTCTGACTGGCCCGTAATATGGCTTGGATCGCAGATAATTTTTATTTCAGGAATTCTACGCTTCAACTCAATTGGAATTTCCCAATTCGGATCGTTTCTGTAAATGGTTTTCTCGAAGGTTGAAAAACCTCTGTGTATGGCACTAATTTGTTTTACTCCAGCACGGGTTATGCGTTCAATTGCTCCCATCCAAAGCTCTAAATCTGGATTAACGGGATTTTTTATAAAAACTGGAATGCTAACCCCTTTCAATCCATCAGCAAGTTCTTGAACAGCGAAAGGATTTACGGTGGTTCTAGCGCCAATCCAAATCATATCAACTCCTGCTTTAAGCGCTAACTCCAAATGTTTGGTAGTTGCAACTTCCACCATAACTGGAATTCCCACTTCAAGAGATGCACGTTTTACCCAATCTAATCCAATAGCACCAACACCTTCGAAGGTATTTGGTCTGGTTCTGGGTTTCCAAATACCTGCTCGTAAAACATTGGGATTTAATGGCTTGAGCCTTCTGAAAGTATCAAAAACCTGCTCTTCGGTTTCTGCACTACAAGGCCCGCTAATTAAAAAAAGTTGTTTGGAAATAATATTTTCAGATAGCTGCTTCAAGATAGAATTTTTATACTTTCAATTAAAAACAAAAATACACCCGCATTGATTCATTTTAATTGAACACAATGTACAAAATGGCCTTCGCTTTAACTAATTTTGCAAAGATATATGAACATGAGCACTCAAGTAGCACCCAAGGTAGATTTCAGCAACACCCAAATTGCATTCGCCAGCAAATCAGACTTTAGATTGAAGAAGTCGTACTGGCTTTTTAAAAGTATGAACAATGCAAAAATGGTTGGATTTTTAACGGAAGCTGCTCGTATTTCGCTAAAACTTAGGTTGCCCGTAAAAGGAATTATTAAAGCCACCGTTTTTGAGCAATTTGTTGGTGGAGAATCTATTACCGATTGCGAAAAAACCATTAAACACCTTAAAGATTATAAAGTTGGTACCATTTTAGATTACAGCGTAGAAGGTAAAACTACCGATGCAGAATTCGACGATGGCGTTAGAGAAACCATCGCCACCATAAAAAAGGCTGAAGGAAATCCTGCTATGCCGTTTTCAGTTTTCAAAGTTAGTGGAATTGCCCCTTTTTCAATTTTAGAGAAGGTTTCTGCGAAGGCGGATTTAAATCCACAAGAAACCAAAACATGGAATCAGGTGGTAGAAAGGGTTGATAAAATTTGTGCTGCTGCTTCTCAAAGCAATCAATGTTTGTTTATTGATGCCGAAGAAAGTTGGATTCAAGATGCGATCGATCAGCTTGCTGAAAACATGATGGCAAAATTCAACTCTGAAAAAGCTATTGTTTATAACACAGCCCAAATGTATCGTTGGGATCGATTGGATTACTTGAAAGCTGCTCATCAACGGGCATTAGCTGGAAATTATTTTTTGGGGATGAAGTTGGTACGTGGCGCCTACATGGAGAAGGAAAGAGATAGAGCTGCAAAAATGAACTACCCCTCTCCTATTCAACCGAATAAGGCTGCCTCAGACAGAGACTTCGATTTAGCCTTGCGATACAGCATTGAAAATATAAAAACAATCGCATTCTGTTGCGGAAGTCATAATGAAACTAGCAATTTATTGTTAAGTAAATTGTTAGACGAGTTTAATATTCCGCACCAACATCCACATGTGTTTTTCTCACAACTTTACGGCATGAGCGATCACCTCTCGTTCAATTTGTCGAATGCCGGATTTAATGTTGCAAAATATGTACCTTACGGCCCTGTTCATTCTGTAATGCCTTATTTAATTAGAAGAGCCGCAGAAAACACGTCGATGGCAGGACAAATGAGCAGAGAGTTATTGCTTATTGTAAAAGAAATTAAAAGGCGAAAGCACGCTTAAGTGGCAAGGAGCAACCCCAAAAAATCTGCAAAACCAGTAAAATCAGGTGGAAAAACTACACGGTTTACGCTTTTATTAGGGAAGATAAAGAACTTCCTTATAAAATTCACGGCCTACTTTTTAGGTATAACCGTTCTTTGGGTTTTACTTTTAAGATGGATAAACCCGCCCCTGACTCCGCTTATGGTGCAACGCTGGGTTCAGAATATTGGCAACGACGACAAACCAAAATTCAGAAAAGATTGGGTAAATTTCGAGGATTTGGGTAAGCAAATGCCCAAAGCGGTAATTGCATCTGAAGATCAACTTTTCCTGAATCATTATGGCTTCGATATTGCTGCCATGAAAAAAGCATACGAATCGAATAAAAAAGGTAAGAAAATTAAAGGAGGCAGTACTATAAGTCAGCAAACGGCAAAAAACGTATTTCTTTTTCCAACACGAACCTACTTGAGAAAAGCCTTAGAAGCATATTTCACAATTTTGATCGAAATTCTGTGGAGCAAGGAGCGAATACTAGAGGTTTATCTTAACGTAATTGAAATGGGCAACGGTGTTTACGGAACTGAAGCCGCAGCTCAACTATATTTCAAAAAACCAGCTATCAAACTAAATGCAAATGAGGCAGCAAGAATTTCGGCTATTTTACCAAGTCCTAGGCGTTACTCAGTTACCAACCCTGGCCCTTACGTTAAACGCAGATCTCAGAATATACAAAACCAAATGAGGTATATCGATTTACGAGATTTATATAAAGCAGGTAAATAACTTTTCCTTCATTCATTATATGTGATGGCATTCTTGGATTTTTATTGATTATTTTTTCAAAAACTAAAATAGATTAGGGGTAAAATCGCCTTTTTGGTAGGTCGATAACCAAGATATTCGTTAAATCCTAAAGCTACATAAATTAACATTAATTTTACAAAGAGTCGTTTCTGTTAACAAAACCATAACTTAATTCTAAACCTGAGAAAACACGTTCGAGCAACCTTTGTCTTAATTAAATAAACTTTTATGTTCAAAAAACTATTTGTTCTTGGTTTTATGATAACAGGCTTACTTTTTACAAGTAACTTGTTGGCTCAAGACCTTATACACTACTGGAATTTCAACAATACTTCCAGTAT
>DAIRTB010000227.1:0-4572 GCA_036804105.1 Bacteroidota bacterium
AGTTTACGAAAAATTGTAGACTGTGTACAAAAAATGAGAACGGTTTACGAAAAATTGTGGAGCGTGTACAAAAATCAGATTTTGCTCCTCTAAAGCAATACGATCAGATTAGTATTTCGAACATTTAAGGCCACTTCGACAGAGCTTGGTTGCTGTATTTCGACAAGCTCAATAACCAAGCCCGTCGAAGCACAGTGACCAATTAGCTTTGGTTTAGTATAACAGGCTAATATCTGATTTTTGATTTGTTGATAAAAGGCTGATATGAAAAATCCTAATTCAGAAAACGGGAGATTGCGGGTCGAGCCTGCAATGATGAGGTGGGAAGCATCCTGCCCATCCATAAATCCTGTAAACTAGGCGAAGCGTCTCACGAATGCCGTTGAAAAACAATTCTACAATGAGTAATCGTGTTCAAAACCTTAAATAAACGGTTAAAACCGTTGTAGATTCCGGCTTCTAACCAATCCCACGGTTGAAACCGTGGGCTATATACAAATATGCTAAATCATCATCACATCATCACATCAGTCATCAGCACATCAGCACATCAGTCATCAGCACATCATCACATCAGTTATCAGCACATCAACTAATCAACACATCAAATCTTAGCTTTCAATTTTAAATAAACTCTTGCTGTTAGAAAGGCATCTCCAATGGCGGTGTGGCGGTCTGATTTGGGTATTTGGAAATGCTCGCAGAGTTTGTCTAACGAGGTGTGTTGCTCAGAAGCCAAGTGTTTATATTTTTGAAATAGGGCATCGGTATCTAAGCTTTTATTTTTGAGTTTTGGAAGTCCCATTTTCTTTAAGGCGTTGTTAATCATGCCGATATCGAAAGCAATGTGATGCCCAACAAGGGTTGCGTTTTTTATGTAAGTGAGAAATTTTTGTATGGCTTCTTGTTCGGGAATCTTGGTGCTTTCGCCTGCTTTTAGAATTCCGTGAACAGCTATTTGGTTTGGTCTGTAATTTTCTTGAGCAACGAAACACTCGAAATGATCGCTTACTAAGATGCGGTTTTCTACCACAGCCACTGCACCGATGGAAAGGAGTACATCAGATTTTTCCAAGCCTGTGGTTTCGCAATCGAAAACTACGAATCGCTCTTTTTCCTGCTTTTCAGAAAAAGTCTTATCGTATTCCACCCAAAACTGGGGGTAATCAAGCTTGTTTTTTTTAAACCAATTCCACATCACCCTAAGAAAAATAAGTTAGGTTAAACCTGTTTTTTAAAACTGATTGTACTTCTTGTATCGGCTTGAATGCATTTTTCAGGCGAAGCTTATCTGCTTTTCCAAGACTTTCTAGATGAATAAACCGTCCGCTATTGTTGTATTTCAAGCCTTCTTGGGTTCTAAATGTCATTAAATTGTTGAAGGCATCAGCGCAAGAAATATAAAGTTCTGCATTCTCAGGTTCTG
Source organism: Bacteroidota bacterium (assembly GCA_036804105.1). GTDB lineage: Bacteria > Bacteroidota > Bacteroidia > UBA7662 > DAIRTB01 > DAIRTB01. The sequence goes on from DAIRTB010000227.1 coordinate 1,427, forward strand.
CTTTTGCAAGGGCTTCAAAACGAGCGGCGGTATTGTTTATTCCTGCAATTTGTTTCTCCAAAATAAGCATTCTTGCAGCATCTACCAAAGGCATTATGGCACGAGCTTTTATGTCGAATGTGTCTTTGTGTTTGCCATCTTGCTCCAACATAAGCTGTCGGAAAAAGCCAAGTGGAGGAGGATTTTTCAACGCATCGCTCCCCATGTATGCAAAGAAAAGGTTCTTTTGGTAGAGATCTTGAAAGATGCTTTGGGTGATGTCTTTAGCCAATACTCTTGCTCCGTAAACGCATTCGAAATCGAAAAATATGGAGCAAAGCATAATGGTTTCGGTATCAGGTTTCGAAATCCAATTATGAAATTGCTGCTTCCATTCAGATACCGAAAGACACCATTTGGGGTTGCTGGCCATCATTTCCGCTGGGCAAAATTCGTAGCCCACTGCGTTTAGTATTTCGGTAACTTTTTTGGCAAGGCTTAAGAAATAAGCTTTTACAGTTTCATAATCGGCAGCAGGCACATCTTCAAAAACCAAGGCATTGTCTTGATCAGTTATTAAAAGCTGCTCTCCACGACCCTGACTGCCAAGGTTCAACCAAGCGAAAGGAACGGGGGCTGCCTTACCAACATCCTCCAAAGCAATTGCTATGGCTTGGGTTACAATGGCGGTATTGATTTCGGTAGTAATTTTGGAGATGTGTTGAATGGGTGTTTGGTTTTTTAGTCCATCGTAAATGAGTTGGGTAAGCTTATCTCGAACTGCTTTTAGCTCCAGACCTGTTTTTGCTTTTTTAATCCACTTCAGAAAAACAGCAGGATTGTTGGCTTGGGTAATGAAAATATCGTTCATGGTAACGATACCGATAATTTCAGTTTCCGCTGTGCCATCAAGCGTTACGCATAAATGACTGATGTGGTTTTGTAAGAAAATAACTTGCGCCTCAGCCACCGAGGTTTCTTTGGTGATGGTAAGCACTGGAGCGCTCATAATTTCTGCGGCACTTGCTGAAATGGGGAACCTCCCTGTTGCAATTTTCGATCGCAGATCTTTATCGGTTATGATACCAATTGGCCTATTATTTTCTTCGATTAATACGCTGCCAATCTTGTATTTGGTCATTAACTCAGCAATTTCTTGAACGCTTGCAATTGCCTTAACTGTAAAGGGATTTTCTGTAAAATGAATGGGCTGAAAAAGGGGAACTTGTATAGCTTGGGAATTCTGTGTTTCACTTACAGAAAGCAGTTTTCCGGGGTTTTCTTTATCGAGTGGATTACGGGTATTAGAGGCGAAACTGGCAAGTAAATAATTGAGAATCTGCTCGTTTTGAGTAACAAGTGGTTTAAAAACAGTAATGGGTAAGGCGTAGATTAAAGATTCTTCGTTTGCTTTGGCAGTCATAGCATACTGATTTTCAGCAAAAAAGGGGCGGAGGCCGAAGATATCTCCTGCATCACAAACATCTATGGGCACGAGACCATCATCTGCTTTTACAAAGAGTCCAATTGCACCTTCTCTAACTACATAAAAAAATGGCTCTGTGTTCTGATGCATTGAAAACAATACCTGTTCTTTCTCAAGGTGAATAATTTCGCAAGCTTGAGCAAGTTGCTGTAAATCTTTAGTTTGCATCCACTCGAAAGGAGGGAAGGCTTTCAGGAAATCTGCTATGCGTTCTGAAATGGTGTTTTTCATTGGGAATTAAGAATTAAGAATTAGGAATTAGGAATTAGGAATTACGAGGCTGGCGCATTGTAGTAGTTCGAATTAGGAGAAAAAAGTTTCCGAAATTTATTGAATGCTATCTATTTAAGTAGATAGTTTCGAATTTCATAATTCTTTTTGGGAGGTTAACTAAGTTCTAATTAATCTCTCTAGCTATCTCATTTGCCTTTTCCAAATCTTCTGGGGTATCTACGGCAAAACTGGTAGATTTTGTTAACGCCGCAAAGATTTGCTTGCCATTTTCTAGCCATCGTAATTGCTCCAAAGCCTCCATCATTTCAAGGTTAGTTTGTTTCATGTTGGCAATCTCTATTAAAGTTTTTGGTCTGTAAGCGTAAACCCCAACATGGCGGTAAAAATCCTTTTCTTGCAGCCAAAAGGCTTTTGGCACATCTCTTAAAAACGGAATGGCAGCTCTGGAGAAATATAAGGCTCTATTTTTAATGCCCAAAACTACTTTTGGTTGTGATGGATTTTTCAATTCCTCCATCGTTCCAATCTTCTTAACCAAGGTGCCAATTTCTACTTCTTCGTTTTCGAAAATTGAAGCGATTTCTTCAATCTGTATCGGATCGAAAAAGGGTTCATCCCCTTGAACGTTTATGATTAAATCGTATTTTCCTTCCAGTTTTTCGTAAGCCTCTAATAAGCGCTCCGTTCCGTTGTTATGATTTACGGAAGTCATAATGCACTTAAAAGGATGTGCAGCTTTTACAATATCCTCATGGTCGGTAGCAATATAAACCGCTGTAACCAAAGGGCTTTTGCTTACCTGTTGCGCCACTCGTTTTATCATCGGTATGCCAAATATATCCGCTAAAGGTTTACCAGGTAAACGTGTTGAGGCATATCTTGCTGGAATGATCACTACAATTTTCATAGCAGTAATTGTTTTACAATCAACTCGTTACGTTCTGTAGCAACAACTTGTAAAGTAGTTCCTTTTTCTGCAAAGCCATGGTTTAGGCGAGCGTCGTAGGTTTCTCCATTAATTTCAACTTTACCGAAAGGTTTGAAATCGGTGATGGCAAGACCTTTTGAGCCAATTAGGCTGTTGTAAGTATTGCCAACGGTGTAACCTGCTTCGCTGTTCATCTCGCTCGATAACACAATTCTTTTAAATGCGCCCGAAGAGAATAGTTTATCGCCAAGAAAAATAAAGACCATTACTAAGATAAGTACTGGAAGCAGCACAGTGAGCAGTGCTTCTGCACCACGTGTGCCCGAAACTGGTGAGAAATCGAAGTTGTTGTTTTCTAATAAGCTCAAGGTTAGACCAATTACCGTAAGAGAAATTCCAGCAATTCCGGCAATGCCAAAGCCCGGAATTACAAAAATCTCGAGGCCAATTAAAATCAATCCAAGTACAAAAACAAGTATTTCCCAATTTGCAGCTAGACCTTCTAAATAGAGCGGAGCG
>DAIRTB010000228.1:0-4328 GCA_036804105.1 Bacteroidota bacterium
GCTATTATCCCATATAAATCGCTCCAAATTTTAATACTTTTTAATACTTATTTATTCCGCTTAAGAGGTAAGACTGGTCTTAAACCTGAATTTTGAAAATTAAATCTCCATATGCGCAAGCTGATCCTGTTTATGATGACCTTACTTTCGGCAAGCAACCTACTTGCTCAGGATATTTCTACCCTGAAAGATAGTCTGCGCTTTACTGGAAATATAGGATTGCGCACTTTGGTTTATGCTCAAAGCGGAATAGAAAATAGGCGATCTCCTTTCAGTTATGTATTAACAGGTGAGGCTACAATTAGTAAAGGCGATTTCTCGATTCCACTATCTTTTACTTATTCTGAACAGGATAGATCTTTCAGTCAGCCTTTCAATACCTTCGGCATATCGCCTACTTACAAATGGCTTCGGGTTCATTTAGGCTACCAAAACCTGAACTGGAACCAGTTTACCATGGGTGGCCATCAGATGTTGGGCGCAGGTTTCGAAATCACCCAAGAAAAAATAAAAGCTGGGTTTTTCTATGGCCGCTTACAAAGGGCAACTGCACAAAATGCGTTAGACTCAGTTTTGCTAAACACCTATTTACCAGCTTATAAGCGTATGGGTTACACCGCTTTTGTGGCCTTCGGGAAAACAGAAAACAATCTTCACCTTTCATTTTTAAGTGCGAAAGACGATACCACCAACCTGCCTGATGCCTTTTTAGACAGCAATTACCAAGTAACTCCTGGCAAGAATTTAGCCATCGGAATAAAAGGAAATCTGAAGCTTACCAAATTTGCTTTTGCTTATTTAGAAGGGGGTTACAGCGCCTTCAACCGAAATGTTCTGGCGCAAGAATTGGAATACGAAACTTGGGGATTTGGAAAAGCGGCTGCACGAGCTTGGAAACCCAATATTGCGACCCAACTCTACAATGGCTTGGAAGGTGGATTACGCTTTCAGATAAAAACAGGACCCCTCCAGATTTATTACAAACGTATTTCTCCAGATTACCAAAGTATGGGCATTTACTTTATTAACAACGATGTACAGGCAATTGGTCTTAACCAAAACCTCAACCTATTCAAAAACAAAATAAACCTAAATTATACCCTTAACAGATTCACGGATAATTTGAATGGCAAAAAGCTCGCTACTACCACTCGGTTTCAACCGAATGTGCAGCTGAGCTTCAATCCATCAACAAAATGGGGCGTTGATGCTGGTTGGTCTAACTTATATACCAATCAGAGTAATCCACAGCAGGGATTGCTAGATACCATTCTGATGAGTCAAAACAACCCAGGTTTTAACATTTCGCCTCGGGTTGTTTTGATGAATTCCAAACATGCTCGGATACTCAATTTAGGTTACTTCAATATGCGTTTAAATGATTTCAATGCATTTACGGCTGCCTATGCCAATTACCAAACCCAGCTAATTAACGTTCTATTCAACCAATCGAATTTGGAAACCAATTTGTCTTTTGGAGGTGGAATTAATTACACTCAAAACACCACTTCTTTATTTCAAGAACAAGGATTTGGAGCAAACGCAAACATTAGCAAAAGTTATAAAGATGGCATTGCAAGTATTTCTGGAGGCGTTGCAACGCAAATCACTAATGTAAACACCAATTTTTCTACCAACCTAAATGGTGTTTATCGCCTCAAAAAAAAGAGCTTGTTTACTGCTACCATCAACTTTATGCTTAACAAAAGCGACGATTTAAATAGCAGATCATTTCAAGAGTATTTAGGGATTTTAAGTTACCAATATCAATTTTAGCTATGAAAAAACACTTACAAAAACTGTTGCTAGTATTAATAGGAGTTCTCCTTTTAATACCATCGGCAAAAGCACAATTAAATGTGCAGACCATGGTTTTGCCACCATATTCGCCTTACTTGGCAGATTATATTGCTTTGAATAATAAGGTAACGCTGATGGTTACTAATCCAACCAATCAATCGTTTCAGGCTAAAATTGTGGGTAGCATTACGGGAAACGGAATTGTTATTTCCACGCCTCAGAATTTTAATCCCCAGGTTCCCTTAACGGTTCAGCCAGGAATAAACAATTACTCTGGATCAGTAATTAACAGTGTGCTTTCTGTTCAGAATCTGAGTTTTCAGGGCATAACTCAGCAACAAGTTTTAAGCGGAAATGGCTTGCCCGAAGGCAATTACCAGCTTTGTTTTAGATTGTTCAATACCCAAAATAATCAACCGCTGTCTCCTCAAAATGGTGGTTGTTTTAATTTGAACATCACCCATTATGAAGCGCCACTTTTATTGCAGCCAGCCTGCAACTTTGCTTTAAACGCTGTAAATCCACAAAACCATGTGTTTAGTTGGTCTGTACCTGCGGGGGCAAATCCTATAAACATTGAGTATGAATTAAGTTTGGTAGAAGTTTTTCCAGCGAATTTAAACCCGAATCAAGCTTTAGATGCGGCTACAGATCCTATTTTCTTCAGAAAAACAGTTGGAATAAACAGCTACGTTTATGGCCCAGCCGATCCGAAATTAGAAGCTGGCAAAACCTACGCTTGGCGAGTAAGAGCCAAAGCGAAACCGGGCAAGAATGCAGCTTTCAAGAATAATGGAAAATCAGTTGCTTGTAAGTTTGTTTATACGGCACAAAATCAGAACAACCAAAATAATAATCCACCCGACGACCAAAGCTGCATTGCAGATTGCCCGATTGCGATGCCAGGAAATCAAGTTAAGGGAAGCGCACAAATTGGAGACACCATTAATTTGGGCAGATTCCAGATGCGTATTTCCACCTTGAATGGAAACCAAGGTACAGGCGTTATTTCCATTCCTTTTCTGAAGGCAAAGATTTTGGTAGATTTTTCGAATTTGGAAATCAACACCAATAAAGAAGCCATTGGGAGTACGTTAGCAACTGCAAAAATTCAGGGCAATAACCTAATAACACAAGCTATTGCAAACAACGAAGGTGGAGAAATTGCTTTGGCAAAAAATCAGTTTGATAACATTTCGAATTATATAAATCAAAGTAACAAACTGGTTTCTAAGTTCTTACCAAACATGCAACCTGTTGGGGTTCCTTTTGCATTAGATTACCAAGGTTTTGATCTTCAGATTGTTGGCTTGATATTTAAACCAACCCAAGCATTTATGAATGTTGTTTTCGGCTTAGAAATTCCTGAAGCATTGAACAATTCTTGGGTTGATTTTGCGCAGAAAGGGATCTGCATTCGGCCAAATGGTTTTGGGGTACAACCTAAACTTACTTTAAAATCAGACAAGAGTTTAGAGCTTTCTGCCGATGCACAATTACTTATAAAATCGGGTGCTGAAACCTCAGTTACTATAGGTTGTAACGGAATTGAGAGTGTTAAAATAAAAGGCGAATACCTCATTTCTAGAGAAAAATTACTACCAATAGTTGGTGGAAAAGTTCAGGATGGAAATGGAAAAGTTCGTGCAACTTTTACCACTGAAATAACCCAAGGTTTAAATTTTACGCTGAGCGCTAAGATGGAACCCTCGCAATTTGCAATCCCGGGAGCAGAAGATCTCATCTTTTCGGCACAAAACGCACAACTCGATTTCTCTGAGTTTAGCAATCCGCAAGGAGTAGTTTTTCATACCCAACATCCTAAGAAAAATGGAAATAACAAAGATTGGAAAGGACTTTATATACAAACTGTTGCAGTAGATTTACCGAGTAGTTTCAAAAAAGGGAATGGTGCGGTAAGCCTGAACATCCAACATCTGATACTAGACAAATCTGGTTTGTGGGTAAATGCACAAGCCAATAATGTGATAACTTTGAACAATGGCAGTGTTGGCGGTTGGGCATTCAGCATATCAGAAGTGAAAATAAATATCCAAGCAAGTGCTTTAACTGGTGGTGGCTTGAAAGGCGATATTCGATTACCGATTTCGAAAACTGGCATTGGCTATGAAGCTTTTTTTGAGGAAGGAATTAACTCCTTAGATTATCAAATTGCCATCAACACACTCGATTCAGTTGATGCTAAACTTTGGGTAGCGAAATTGAGTCTACATCCAGGTTCGGAAGTCACCCTGAAGAAAGAAAATAATCAACTCACACCAAAAGCAATTCTAAATGGGAACTTAAGTATTGGGTTTAGCCAGTCTCCAGACAACAACACGCCTTTGAGCAAATTAGCTTTTAATGGTATTGAATTTCAGGAGCTTAGCATTAGCGGTGGCGATATACCGAAAGTAGATTTGAGCTTTGTTTCTTTGGCTTCACAACCCAAAAAGCAACACAATCTGAACAAATTCCCCGTAAATCTTACCTGACCCAAAAAATCTCACAAAGACGCTAGGACGCTA
>DAIRTB010000228.1:4338-4567 GCA_036804105.1 Bacteroidota bacterium
TCCCCGTAAATCTTACCGCTTTATCTTACGAGAAAGTGGGTAAACCTGGAATTGTTTTTGGGTTCGATGTAAACCTTTCTAAGGGAACAAATGGCTTTAAGGCTGGTTCAACGCTCAAGTTCAATGGTAAATGGAATGCCCAACAAAAAGTTTTTGAGTATGAGGGCATTGAAGTAAAAAGCATCTCCATCAACGCAGATATTGGAATTATGAGCGTTGATGGCATTAT
>DAIRTB010000229.1:0-4547 GCA_036804105.1 Bacteroidota bacterium
GATGATATCTCTTTCTTTCTAAGGATTTAAACTGGTTTGCACAAGTTATTAGATAGTCTAAACCGCTGCTTTGGTTTACGCCCAAAAGTTGCTCCCAGTCTACTTGTGGAAAAACACTCTGCAAGGTTGAATAATGAATAAAAGCTTTATTACCTTTAGTTAACTGAGTTCTAAAAACCCCAACATCATACAACTTCACACCTAAATCTTCGAAGAATGGAGATTTTAGGAAAGGAATTAAAACTCTGAAAGGCAGAATTCCATCGGCAATAAAACGTTGATCGGTTTTAATCAGCCACAATTGTTTTAAGAAAACGGTTATGGGCGCTTTGTCTATTGCCAAACCGATGGAAATATTCGCCTCTAAACTTTCTGGCCAAAATTCTAGCAAAGCTGACAACATGAGCTCATCGGTAAGAATGAGTCCAACTCGCTGATTTGTAGGCAATTCTTGAACCATCTTAACAGCATCCTGCAACATGTGCCTTCTGCTTTGGTAAGCGCCAACTGCTATTTTAGGTGGAGCAGTTTGTAATAAGTTTTCGAGCGGTGATTTCAACAATCCATTCTCTAAATGTTGACGAAGAAAAAGGCCAGCCTCATGTTCGGCATGTTCTACAAAAAAGGAATCCGCATCGAAAACGCAATGGGCACGATCTTTTTTCAGAAAAGCGGTAATGATGTTGATTTCCGATGTACTCAAGGCGTTTAATCCCGCAAACCAAACTTTGGTTCTTGGCAATTGCGCTTCTTTTGGTCTGAGGCGCTCTGCCACTAGTCTACTCATTAGTCCGGGCCAGGCCAATTTATCACGCAAAATATTTTCTTTTATTTGATGATAAAGCAAGCCTAAATTCCGCCAATAACTCAAATACTGAGCAGCAGATTCAGAAAAATTTCCTCCAGGATACCACGTGTCTATTTCCTTTTGTTTATAAAGATTCAGAAAAATCTGATCTGCATCTACTTGATAATTATCTATTTCGTTAAATTCTGCTAGCAATGCCCTACCCCATTTTGCAAACGATTCGAAAGGTTCTGCATCTGGAATATGTTCCCGATAGACTTGGTACAATCTAAAAAAAAGGGTATCGTTATCGATGGGCAACAACCCAGATAAACTTTGTATAAATTGTGCAATGGTTACAACTTCTGGGAAAATAAAAGCCTCATCGGCAACTTCCGCAAGATAATTTCGGAAGTGGAAAACGGATCTTCCACTGGGAAGTACTACTGTGATTTCTCCTAGCTGATGCTTATCAGTTTGCCAAACTTGCTCGGCCAAACTCAGTAAAAATGCCTGCTTATCTTCCATACGTTTGGGATATTAAATGTTCACTAGCTACGAAAGCTAAACAAGTATACACCTGCTCAACATTGGGCATTTGCAATAAAGCTTGGGCATATTTTTCCATTTGTCGATGTTCTTTCCCAGTTGAAATTCCAGTTTTGTAATCTAATACAAACATTTGATTTCCAATGGCTAGCATCTTATCCGGCCGAAGCACTTCGTGATAATATATACTGCGTTCGGTGAAATGCTTTGCTTTAGGATTGAAATAATCTTTCAGATTTCCATTCTGAATTTCCTTCCAAACAAATGTGAGCGCTTTACTTAAATCGAAATCTGAAGGTTCGAAGGTTGCACCGAGATTATCTAATTTCATTAAAGCTTCCAATTGATCCAGGGTTTCTATGGGAGCCATCAACTCATGGAAATTTCTACCCAAAATTCTGCTTTCATCTAAATTTTCGAAAGGCCAAACCACCTGCCAAGTCTTGGGTTCGAGCGGGAGATCATCAAAATATTCTGCTACTATTTCTTTCTTAGGTAGATCAATATTCTGCTTATTCTCAGTCAAAGGATTTGAAACCCTTTGGCCAAGTATGTATGCTCCATTCTCAATTGGCACTCGGTTTTCGTACATGTATGCAAGCAAATCATCGTAAAAACTAGCAGATTTGGCACCTCTTACTAGGGTGTGAATTTCTTCCTCTGCACGAGTGAAACCCACATAGGCAACATTTAAATCGTCTAAAAATCTAAGTTCTTGCTCCTCGCTTATTTGTTGGGCAAACAAACTATCTTCTTCATTAGAGTTTGTAATGCTGATGGGTAATGTTGGCAGCATCCTTAAAATTGGACTATCATTTTTAACCCACATCAGGTTTGAGCCATAAATTGTTCCAGGATTTCCTTTTATAAACGGCATCAAAACTACTTTAAACTGAAGCCCTTTCGATTTGTGGATGGTCATAATCTTTACCTTCCCAACCGCTTCTGTTGAAGGTAACGACAACCGCCTACCCTTCCGCTCCCAAAGTTGTATAAAATCTGCTACGCCTTTTAAATCGTTCAAGCCATCAATCCAATCGAGTAAACAGCTTAAGAAAGGATTTGCATTCGGGTTTCTACTGATTAGCCGAGCATATTGAAAGATCAAATTATTGAATGGCTGATGCTGATCAACCTCAAGAAAAGGTAAATGCGATAGATCTTGCAAAATTTTAAGCGGATTTCTTTCCTTCTTCAATCGCAACAGCGCCAATTCAAAATTGGCAATCGAAACATGGTAAAAAGTTAGCAAATTACCGAAATGAACTTCATTATCGGGAGTGTCAATTAAAACCAGCAAAGAAATGAGCGCCATCGTCTCGGCATCACCACTTAAAAGTAAAGACTCGCCCGAAACCACTTCATAACCTAAATCCAATAAAACGTTGGCCGCTAAAGTGCCTTCATCGTTAGACCTACAAAGCACACAAATATCTTCTGGTCTGTGGTAGGCTAGTAATTCCTTCATCTTCCGTTCTAACCAAGTGTAGATGTACTGATCTTTCTCTAAATCAGCATGTAAGGCTTTCCAAGCATCAAACTCATACATCTCGAAATTGAGCAATCCGCCAACTTTCTGCGAAGGTTTCTGCTCGAAATCTTGATAAATAGACTTTGCCAACGGGTAAACACTTTGATCGATCAGCTTCCTGAAAAACCGATTGTTAAAGTTGATGATCTCGATGTGCGATCTATAATTGGTATTCAATGCCTCAAAATGAATTTGATTGGCCAAGGTTTGATAATCTAATGCCATTTGTTCAGTAGAAATTGGAACAATTGGAATTGGCAATTTATCCATTTGTCGTACATCGCCTCCACGCCAGCGGTAAATGGCTTGCTTGCCATCGCCCACAATTAAATTTCTTTTGTTGTTCGATAAAGATTCGGCAATTAACGGCAACAAATTTCCCCACTGAAGGCGGGAAGTATCCTGAAACTCATCTATTAAATAATGCCTGAATCGGGTTCCGATGCGCTCATAAATATACAGTGCCGGTTCTTGCGCAATGCTTTTCTGAATCATCTTGTTGAACTCCGAAATGTGGATTCGTTGCTGCTTTTGCTTAAAATCTTCAATTTCTCTGTTCAAGAAATTAAGTACTCTTATGTGCAGCAACTCTCTTTCAATCTTGTTGTACGCTTTGTACATGGGCAAATTTTCGAAATAATAGGTACAAAGTTCATTGAGCATGCTTTGGAGTTGCTCTGAGATTGCATCCACTTGAGATTTTAAAAATGCAGGTGCCCCTTTTGGATACCAAAGGCCTTCATTCCAAGCATTTTGAATTTTGGCAAGTTCCATTTTACTAAAATCACCACCGGCAACTAATTCAAGGTGGACACCAAGCCCGCTAGATTTCCCAGCTAGTTCCGAAAGCGAAATCCCATTGCGCAACAAAAGATCAACAATTTCTTGCGCTTTTACTTTTACATTGGTTTCGAAAATGGGTAGAAAATCTGCTATTTCTTTTTTGGCTGCGATAAAACTTGCATCGGGAAGATCTTTAATCTGATCAAGCAAAGCAGCATAATTCTCGTTGAAATAATTGTAGGCCAGCGTTCTAATTCCCTTTTCGGGTTTCCACGATTGGTCGGTATTGGTTAAATCTATTACCAATTGAAGTAGCACATCTGTTAAAGCTTTGTCTTTGCCCAACTTCTCGTACATACTTTCTATAAGCTCTTCAATAAAACCTTCGGTGTCTAGCTCTGTAAGAAAATCCGCTCCAATTCCCAATTCCCTAGAAAACGGACGGATAATGCGCTGCACAAAGCTGTCTATGGTGCTGATGGCGAAATCAGAATAATTGTGCAGCATGGTAGCCAACAGTTTAGTTGCCCGCTCCCGAACTTGGAAAGGCGTTAAATGGAATTCAGCCGCTAGATGGTTTTCAATATCTTTTATGGTGGATGTCTGTACGCCTTCACTAATCTTGTGTAGGTTTTCAATTACCCTCGCCTTCATCTCTGCCGTGGCTTTATTGGTGAAGGTAATGGCCAAAATCTGCTTAAAATTGCTCTGACTTTGCGCACTAAAAGCAAGTGTTAAATACGCTTTTACAAGTGTATGCGTCTTTCCAGAACCCGCAGAAGATTTAAATAGCAAGAAGTTTTCGGCCATATCTCGAAGGTAATGTGGAATGGTAGGAATAGCAAATGGAGCGGCATATCTTAGCGAAGGGCTTACTCGGTTGAAAACCCTCCGCTG
>DAIRTB010000230.1:0-4509 GCA_036804105.1 Bacteroidota bacterium
GAAGCTTACAAAGGTGTGCGAATTAAAGTTGGTTACAATGTTGCCACCAGTACTGGAAAGGACGAGAAAATAATTGAAGGAATGAATTTGTTTCCAAACCCTGCTTACGGCTACACAAACCTAGACGTAAACATTGTAAGGAACGAAGAGATATCTTATCAGCTTTACAACTTAGTAGGTAAAATGGTAAGACAACAATCTTTCGGCACAAAAGCCCCTGGCAAATATGTTTTCGAAATTCCAACTTCAGATTTAATTCCAGGTGTTTATATGGTACAAACCAAAGCCGGAAGCCAAACCAAAACCTTAAGATTAGTGGTTCAATAAAAGCACATAAACTCAAACAGAAAATGTTGGTGTGCGAACACCAACATTTTTTTTTGCTTTTTTTGATGATGTGATGATTTGATGAGACGCCAGCATGGCGTCTGTACGATGATTTAGACTGAGTTGATCCTTATTCTTTATTATCCTTAGTGTCCCTAAAGTCCTTCTTTATTAATGGATCTACATAACCGAAAAAACTTTACACAAACTAGTAAAAACCACCTGATTTGGTGGCATTTAAACAAACTTTAAAATGATTACCGGAAACGAATTAATCGCTCTTGGTTACAGACCAGGAAAATGGTTTAAAGATGCTTTAAACCATATAAACCAAAATAATCTCAGCTCAGAAAAAATTGCTTATTACCTCAAAGAAGTTAGTCCAACACAAATATTTCCTCACAATGAGCCTGTAAGTTTTCATAAAAATATAAGAGCAGAAAACCAGGCAGAAATTCTAAATGTAGAAAGCGTAATAGAAGCAATGAATGGTTTAATGCACACGCCAACTTTGGTGGGCGGAGCTATTATGCCAGATGCATGCCCTACTGGACCAAATCAAATTCCAGTAGGCGGAGTTGCGGTGGCTAGAAATGCAATTCACCCATCTATGCATAGTGCAGATATTTGCTGCTCTGTAATGATGACCAATTTCGGCTTTATATCACCCAAAAAAGTGCTGGATATGGCCCATGCAACCACACATTTTGGAGGCGGCGGAAGGGCTGAATTTTCTACACTTCCCAAAGAGTTTGAAAGCAAATTATTGGAAAATAGATTTCTGAATTCCGAGAAAAGCATGCAATCTGCAAGAACCCACATGGGAACTCAAGGAGATGGAAACCACTTCTTATTTGTAGGAATTTCTAAAAAAACTGGAGAAACCATGATGGTAACTCACCACGGAAGTAGAGGTTTCGGCGCAAATCTTTTCTCTTTGGGGATGAAGGTTGCAGAAAACTTTCGATTAGAGATTTCACCAAGTTCATCGGCAAAGAATGCGTGGATTCCTTTTGATACAGATGAAGGAAAAGCCTACTGGGACGCTCTACAATTGGTTAGAGCTTGGACAAAAATGAACCATACCGTTTTGCACAACGCCACTGCCGAAAAATTGAGAATAGACCCTTTGAACAGATTTTGGAATGAACACAATTTTGTTTTTAAAGACAACGACCTTTTTTATCATGCGAAAGGGGCAACTCCATTGGCCGATAAATTTGTGCCCGACAGTACGGATAGCTTAAGATTAATTCCACTAAATATGAGCGAGTCAGTTTTAATTGTGAAAGGCGAAACTACTGAAAACAATCTCGGATTTGCACCCCATGGAGCTGGAAGAAATGTAAGCCGCTCCCAACATAAAAAAAGTTTGGCGCATAAAACAATTGAACAAATTTTTAAAGAAGAAACCAAGGACTTAGACATAAGATTTTTCTCTAACCACATTGATATTTCAGAGTTGCCAAGTGCGTACAAAAGTGCAGAAATGGTAAAACGCCAAATGCAAGAATTTAATTTAGGCGAAGTGGTTGATGAAATTATACCTTACGGTTGCATTATGGCGGGAGATTGGGAAAAAGATGCGCCATGGAGAAAAAAGAAAAAGCGTTAAATTATATGAGTAGGGATAAACAATCATTGGAAAATTTGGCAGAAAAAGAAAAACTACTTTTTCCGTCAGTTTATTGATATTTAAACACAATACAATGGTTAAGGTTAATCGCTTTTAAAGAGCCTGCAAATTTGGCAGAAATAAAAGCGGCATTAAGTTTGTACACATTTGTCAATCTAGATTGTGAATTAAAACGTTACTTGAAAGATAATTTTTCTTTTATCTTTATTTAGTGATTGCGCAATAACTTAAATGGTATTATTGTTGCTGAACTTAATTGAAGACAAGCTGTTTAATATTTTAAGTGTAATTTTTAGGAGGAAATAATTAATGGACGCAAAATTTTCACCCAAGGTGAAGGATGTAATAAGTTATAGTAAAGAAGAGGCAATTAGACTTGGGCACGAATACATTGGTCCAGAACATTTACTTCTTGGTTTAATAAGAGAAGGCGATGGACAAGGCATTAAAGCTTTGAGAAGTCTTGGCGTTCCACTTAATAGGTTGAGAAAATCTGTTGAAGACGCTATTAAAATTAATGCGGTAAGCGCTATAACCAACACAGACAATATACCTTTAACCAAACAAACTGAAAAAATTCTGAAGATAACCTATCTGGAAGCCAGAATTTTTAAAAGCGAGATGATTGGTACAATACATCTTTTACTTTCAATTTTGAGAGAAGAAGAATGTTTGGCTAGCAGAATTTTAGAAAAATTCGAAGTTAGTTACGATGGCGTTAAGGAAGAGCTAGAAAACATGAACTCTGTTGGAGACACCGATATTCCTGAGGCTCCAAAAGCATCTAGTTTCGACGATACCTTTTCTGATGACGAAAGCAAAAAATACGATCAACCAAGAAAGCCAGGAGCGCCGAAATCTAGAACACCCGTTTTAGATAATTTCGGTAGAGATTTGTCTCAATTGGCCGAAGAAGGTAAGCTTGACCCAATTATCGGTAGAGATAAAGAAATTGAGCGAGTTTCGCAGATTCTGAGTCGTAGAAAAAAAAATAACCCCATTTTAATTGGCGAACCTGGTGTTGGTAAAACCGCTATAGCCGAAGGGTTGGCACTTAGAATTCTACAGAAAAAAGTAAGTAGAGTTTTATTTAACAAACGAATTGTAACCTTAGATCTTTCTTCGCTAGTAGCTGGAACAAAATATAGAGGTCAATTCGAAGAGCGTATGAAAGCCGTAATGTCGGAATTAGAGAAATCTCCAGAGGTAATTCTATTTATCGATGAGTTGCATACCATTGTAGGTGCAGGTGGCGCATCGGGCTCGTTAGATGCTTCGAATATGTTTAAGCCAGCATTAGCTCGTGGAGAAATTCAATGCATTGGAGCTACTACGTTAAACGAGTATCGTCAGTTTATTGAAAAAGATGGTGCTTTAGATAGAAGATTTCAGAAAGTTATGGTAGATCCACCTTCATCGGCAGAAACCGTACAAATTTTAAACAATATCAAAGATAAATACGAAGATCACCACAATGTAACGTATACCGATGATGCAATTGATGCTTGTGTAAAACTTACAGAGCGCTATGTATCAGATCGTTTCTTCCCAGACAAAGCCATTGATGCAATGGATGAGGCAGGCGCAAGAGTTCACATCACCAACATCAACGTTCCAGACATTATTGTTGAATTGGAAAAGAAGATTGAGGATATAAAAGAAGCTAAAAACAAGGTTGTAAAAAGCCAGAAATACGAAGAAGCTGCCAGACTTAGAGACACAGAGAAGAAACTTTTAGAAGAATTAGAACAAGCCAAAACCGCTTGGGAAGAAGAATCTAAATTGAAACGATACGTGGTTTCGGAAGAAAATGTAGCTGAAGTAGTAGCCATGATGTCGGGCGTGCCCGTAACCAAAATCTCACAAAGCGAGACTGAAAAAACAGGCAAAATGTCTGAGATTTTAAAATCGAAGATTATTGGTCAAGACAGTGCAGTGGTAAGTGTAGCCAAAGCAATACAAAGAACAAGAGCAGGATTGAAAGATCCGAAAAAACCAATAGGTTCGTTTATTTTCTTAGGACCAACAGGTGTAGGCAAAACCGAACTTGCCAAAGAACTTGCACGTTTCTTATTCGACAACGACGATGCGCTTATACGTATAGACATGAGCGAGTACATGGAGAAATTCAGTGTATCCAGATTAGTGGGAGCGCCTCCAGGATACGTAGGTTACGAAGAAGGCGGTCAACTAACAGAGAAAGTTAGAAGAAAACCATATTCTGTTGTTTTGTTGGATGAGATTGAAAAAGCTCACCCGGATGTATTCAATATTCTACTTCAAGTGCTAGACGACGGTATTTTAACCGATGGTTTGGGTAGAAGAGTAGATTTCAAGAATACTATCATCATTATGACCTCAAACATTGGTTCTAAACAATTGAAAGATTTTGGTACTGGTGTTGGTTTTGCCACTCAAGCAAAGGTTTCGTCTGCAAATACTGATAGTAGAGCAGTAATTCAGAATGCCTTGAAAAAAGCTTTCGCTCCAGAGTTTTTAAATAGAATTGACGATGTTATAGTGTTTAACTCACTAGAGAAAGAGCA
>DAIRTB010000231.1:0-4504 GCA_036804105.1 Bacteroidota bacterium
GGGTGCTCGGCTCTGTACTTTATGTTGCAGCCCACCCCGACGATGAAAATACCCGTATGCTTTCCTGGTTGGCCAACGACCAATTGCTGGAAACCAATTACTTAAGCCTTACCCGTGGCGATGGTGGCCAAAATTTAATTGGTCAAGAACTAAGCGAGAAATTAGGACTCATTAGAACCCAAGAGCTTTTAGCAGCAAGAAAGGTTGATGGCGCAAAACAGTGGTTTACCAGAGCCAACGATTTCGGTTACTCTAAAAACCCAGAAGAAACTTTTTCTATCTGGAACAAAGATTCTTTGTTGGCTGATGTGGTTTTGGCGATCCGAAAATTCCGACCAGATGTAATTGTTACCCGCTTTTCTCCAAAACCAGCCAACACGCACGGACACCACACTGCATCGGCCATGCTGGCGGTTGAAGCTGCACAGTTTGCAAATCAGGCAAATATATTTCCGCATCATTTCCAGCTATTTCCGGCTTATTCGCCAAAACGGGTTTACTGGAATACTTCTTGGTGGTTTTACGGCAGAGAAGATTTCGATAAAACGGGTCTTTTACAATTAGATGTGGGTGCTTATAATCCGCTTTTGGGTAGCTCTTACGGAGAAATTGCATCGGCAAGTAGGTCGCAACATAAGAGTCAGGGGTTTGGTGCTGCTCGTCAGCGGGGTTCTGAAATGGAATACCTCATGCCACTTTGGGGCGATACCAATCAGGTTGATCAACTTTTTCAAGGCATCGAAACTTCTTGGAAACGGGTTGCAAACGGAGCTCAGGTAGATGCATTCTTAAAGCAAGCAGAACAGAAGTTTAATCATGAACGTCCTCACGAAGTGCTGCCTCTTTTGTTAGATGCATACCAAATCATCCAAAAACTAAAAGAAAAAGCCAGCGAGGCAGACTTGTATTATCTGAATTTGAAAGAGGAAGAACTGCGCTTGGTAATCTTGGCTTGTTCGGGCGTTCACTTCGAAGTGGTTGCAAATCAGTATAGTTACCAAAGAGGCGATTCGCTTAAAGCCAATGTTTTGGTTGTAAACAGATCGCCAGTTGCAATGAGCACCGAAGCAGAATTGCTAGCAGGCAAAACATCGTCTATAAAAAAAATAAAAATAGCGCAGTTGGCTAATAACCAGATGAGTAAACAAGAATTACTTGCTACAATCCCTGCCGATATGCCCTTTTCTAATCCATATTGGTTGAACGATAATGCAAGTGTTGGCAGCTATTTTGTGCCTGATTTGACTTTGGTAGGCAAACCAGAAGCCGATCCGTATTTGCAGGTTCGTTTCAATTTTTCGTTTCCGCATAAGGGAAAAAACATTGTTATTTCTGCGGAAAGACCCGTTTTATACAAGTGGACCGATCCTGTAAAAGGTGAGTTGTACCGCAACTTGGAGGTTTTGCCACCCGTTAGCATTCAAGTTATGGAAGATAATGTTTGGATGCAAGGTCAGGAAGCGATAGTGAAAGTGAAGCTTCGTGCAAATGCTCCGAAGGTAAATGGAAGTGTGTTTTTAGTACACCCAGAAGTGCTGAGTTCAGGCACTGAAAAGTTCAGTTTCAGCAAAGTTGGCGAGGAGCAATATTTCTCGCTCCCGGTTCAATTGTTATCGCCAGGCAATGGGGTTTACAATTTGGAAGTGGTTGCTGAAACCAATTTGGGCACATCGGAACTGAGTCTTTATAGAATCGAATACGATCATATTCCCATTCAGGTGCTGCAATCGAAGGCGAAAGTGCGCTTGTTGGCCAATCAAATTCAACCCGTTAGCGGGAAGGTTGCGTATGTGCAAGGCGCTGGCGATGATGTGGACAAATTCCTAAAGCAAGTGGGTTATTCGGTTGAAGTACTTACGCTAGATCAGGTTAAAATGATGGATTTGTCTTCGTTTAAAACGCTTGTTTTTGGCATCCGTTCTTGGAATACCTTGGCAGATATTGGCGCTGCAATGGACAAGGTGAATCAATTTGCATTCAACGGCGGTGCTGTGATTGTTCAGTACAATACTTCAGGCGGACTGAAATCTGAGCAGTTTGGGCCTTATAAACTAAAAATTTCCCGCAATAGAGTAACTAACGAGCAGAGTCCAGTTAAGCTGCTGAATACTTCGGCACCGGTTCTAAATACTCCTCATAAAATTGTTTTGGCCGATTTCAATGATTGGGTTCAGGAGCGTGGATTATATTTCCCCGATCCGCTTGATACTGCTTTAATGCCACTTTTGGTGATGAACGATCCAAGTGAAGCGCCACAAAGTAATGCCGTTTTGTATGCCAATTACGGGAAAGGTGTTTATGTTTATACAGGAATTTCGTTCTTCAGACAGCTTCCTGCCGGCGTTCCGGGCGCAGCAAAACTATTTATCAATTTTGTGGAAGCAGGCAAGGCTGCAACTGTAACCGCAATCCCATCACCAGAAAAACTGAAAAGTAACTCGAACAAAAAAGCCTCAAAAGCAGCGAAGCCCTAATTATGGATAAACCAGAACCAGATTTAGAAAGTACAGAAGGCATGCCGAAGTTTTTAAAAAGCTGGTGGCAGATTTACATCATTCTGATTGTTGAATTGGCGGTTTTAATTGGATTGTTTTACCTCTTCACCGAATATTACGCATGAGGCCCTTAGACTGGGCAGTTTTGCTCATAACACAAGCTTTTATTGTAATTTATGGCATTTATAAAAGTAGAGCAAGCCGCAAAACTATGGACGGCTACCTGCTTTCGGGCAGAGATAGCAACTGGCTAACGGTTGGTTTGTCGATAATGGCAACGCAGGCTAGTGCCATAACTTTTCTATCGGCTCCAGGCCAAGCTTTTACAGAAGGAATGGGCTTTGTGCAATTTTATTTCGGCTTGCCTTTGGCCATGATTATACTCTGCATATTCGCTGTTCCGCTTTATGCACGCCTACGGGTTTTTACCGCATACGAATTTCTGGAGAAACGTTTCGACCTCAAAACCAGGGTGTTGGCAGCCATACTTTTTCTTAGTCAGCGTGGTCTAGCAGCAGGTTTCACCATTTTTGCACCCTCGCTAATTTTATCTTCTTTGTTGGGATGGGACATTTATTGGACCAACTTTTTTATTGGGATGATTGTAATTGTGTACACCGTAACGGGCGGCTCGAAGGCGGTAAATCAGACCCAAAAAACCCAGATGACCATTATTCTTTTTGGGATGTTTCTAGCTGGATATCTGGTAGTTCAGCAATTGCCTAAGGAGGTTGGTTTCGATGGCGCTTTGCATTTGGCAGGCACAATGGGCAAGTTGAATGCCATAGATTTTAGCTTTGATTGGGAGAGCAAGTACAATGTTTGGACGGGTTTAATTGGTGGATTATTCCTGATGTTGTCATACTTCGGAACGGATCAATCGCAAGTGCAGCGGTATTTGGGCGGCAAAAATGTGGCGCAAAGTAGGCTCGGATTGATCTTTAACGGGATGCTGAAAATTCCGATGCAGTTCGCCATTTTGTTTATCGGCGCAATGGTTTTTGTGTTCTACACTTTTGTGAGTCCGCCAGCATTTTTCAACAAAGTGTTGTACAATAAAGCCAAAGAAACCACTTACCAAGCAGATTTCGAAAGGTTGGAAGAGAATTTGGCGATTCAACATGAGCAGAAAAAACAGATTGCGCTATCATTCAATCAAACGGGCGCAAACGATGCAGAACTAGCAACCCAACTTCAAGCAGCAAACCTAGCGAGCAACAGTCTGAGAAAGGAAGTGAAAGAACTAATTGGTGTGGCCATTCCGAACAGCGACACCAACGATACCAACTACATTTTTCTTACTTATGTGGTTGATTTTCTGCCAGTTGGTTTGGTCGGGTTGATTATTTCTGTGATCTTTTCAGCATCCATGTCATCCACCGCATCTGAGCTGAATGCCTTAGCTTCAACTACGGTTATTGACATTTATAAACGCTTATTCAAGCCCAATGCAAGCGATGAGCACACCTTGAAAGCTTCAAAATTTGCCACTTTGTTTTGGGGATTGTACGCCATCGGTTTTGCTATGTTCGCCAACCGATTGGGTACCTTGATTGAAGCGGTAAACATTTTAGGATCCTTAGTTTATGGAACCATACTCGGTATTTTTATGGTAGCCTTTTTCTTTAAAGGAATTGGGGCAAGAGCCGTTTTTATAGCCGCAATCATTTCAGAAACCTTGGTAATTATCTGTTGGCGATATGAAATTGTACCGTTTTTGTGGTTCAATGTTATCGGCAGTTTAGCGGTGGTTTTGGTAGCGGTTGTTTTGCAGAAAGTAATAGTAAGGGGAATTAGTAGTAAGTAATAAGTTGCCGAATTGCAGGGGGCGTAATGCTTACGCCCTATCCGACCGCAGGTTATTAACACGATTCTTACGATTAAAGGATAAACAGGATTGATACTCTTGTTACCAATAGATATGTAAAAACAAGAAGCGTTATTCTTTGTACCTTCGTAATGATGCAGAAACCACTTTTTAATTTAGAACATACATACGCTGAATTGCC
>DAIRTB010000232.1:0-4493 GCA_036804105.1 Bacteroidota bacterium
AACTTCACTAAAAATGTATACACCCAGAAGTGAAAACAATAAATGTACAATGGCATGATAAAAATGCTCATTCTCTTTTTGCCATAAATCGTAAGGAATTTGTGCAAATGCCTGATTGATGGTTTGCTCCAACTGCATTTTATCTTGGTTTCGAAGCACTTTCAATAAATTGTCCAAAATAACCTTGGGTGGATAAAGCTGCGATTGCATGTACTCGTCTGCTAATCCTCTTAAATATGATTCACGAACTTCTCTGTTTGGAAAACTAAGGGTAACATTATTAAACTGCGGATCGAAATCTATAATGGTTAGATAACCTGTTTGAAAAAGTACAGGAATGGTTTTAATATTCTCAATGTCAAAATTCTGCAAATCGTTAACATCGAACGAGATGTTTTCCAGGTGATAAAATTGTTCAACTCTACTTTTCTTCATCAAGAAAGTTGGAGTACCCGTAGAATACCAAAAATTTTGAAATTGTCCTTTATTATCGAAGAAGTTGAGCAAAGAGAAAGGGTTGTAAACTGTATTTCCGAATATGTGCCATTTGTAGCCATTGTACCAATCTTTTATTTTCTCTCTGTTGTACAGTTTCATCTCCTCAACAAAATTGGCCTCTAATTCTGCCTGACTGATGCCACAAATTTCATTATAATCAATTAGCGTGGAGATGTCTTTTAGGTTGTTTAGGTCTGAGAAAATACTTACTTGACTGAATTTGCTAACACCCGTGATAAAAACCAATTTCAAGTATAGATCTGCATCTTTTAGAATGCTGTAAAAACTCTTTAAAATTGATCGGTTTTCAATGGCTTTGTGCAGGTTTTCTGAGTCCAAATAATCAATTAGTGGCTTGTCGTATTCGTCAATTAAAACCACTACTTGCTTATTATATTTTCTTTTAAGCAGTAAAATAAGTTCATTGAATTTATCATCAATTGCACCTTTTCTAGCGTTTGAGGTTAAATCATACTTAGAAAAAATGCTCTCAAGGGTATCTTCAATTGCGAACAACAATCCTTTAGTTCTATAACCAATATTAGAAAACGAAATCTTAATTACTGGATATTCTTCAAAAGCCCATTTATCTGCAATAAACAAGTTGTTAAAAAGTGTTTTTTGCCCTTTAAATAAATAGTCTAAGGTGCTAACAAACAGAGACTTACCAAATCTTCTTGGCCTAGAAAGGAAATAATATTTATGCGTGGTAATCAGCTGATGAACAAAACTTGTTTTATCTACGTAAACACAGCCTCTACTAATTACCTCGCTAAAATCTTGATGACCAATTGGATATTTCTGAATAGACATGTGCTTTTTGTTTATTACCTCGAAGATAGGTAAAATCGTGTTTTAAGCATTAGAAGTGAATAGTGAATAGTAATCAAACCGAAAAAATTGATACGTATTCTATACGGTCATAAAAAATGGTCGACAATGAATCTTTAAATTCAATATTCATGATTTTTGATGATCGCATCTAATCTAAGTTCTGCCTCATCATTATCTATAAATTTGGCAGCAAAATAAACTTGGAAATTATTCCTAAATGGATATTCAGTTACGAATGTATAAGATTTGAATCAAACCTCCTAATCCATTTCCTTACTCACAACCTCTTGCTTAACAGGCTTCTTATCTTCAGGGAAAAATCTTTTTTGGAATAAAATTATGGCAAATACGCCTGTGCTGATTGCGGTATCTGCAACATTAAAAATCGGTCTAAAAAAGATAAAATACTCGTTCTTCCATATTGGCGACCATTCGGGAATGTAGCCCTTTATAACCGGGAAGTAAAGCATGTCTACTACTTGTCCGTAGAACCAGGTGCCCTCGTAATCGTTTATGTCTCGGTAAATTACGCCATAAAATATGCTGTCGATAATGTTGCCGGTGGCTCCAGCAAAAATTAAGGAAAGGCTTACAATAGCTCCTGTGGTGGCATTTTTCTTAACGAGTTTCCACAAGAAATAACCAATTCCAGTTACTGCTGCAATCCTGAAAAGGGTAAGAAAAAGTTTGCCATAGATGCCTTGAAACTCAATTCCGAAGGCCATGCCGTTGTTTTCAATAAACCGCAAAATAAACCATTCGCCAAATACTTGAATGTCTTGACCAATAAACATGTTTGTTTTTACCCATGTTTTGCTCAACTGATCGATAAGCAATATTAGGCCGATTACAACAAACGGCAAATACTTCTTAGGTATCAACGTGAGGTCTTGGTTTTGGCTTCCATGCTTTGGGTTGTGTGTGGAACTGCCCTCAATCTATCTGCTGAAATCAATTTACCGGTATCTCTACAAATGCCGTAAGTTCTATTTTCAATTCTAATTAATGCATTCTCTAAATGATCGATAAACTTTTTCTGACGAGCTGCCATTTGGCTAAGGTTCTCTTTTTCAGAGGTTAAAGAACCTTCTTCCATAGTTATATAGGAATTCGAGGTATCGTCTGTGCCATTAGAATTGGAGTTAGACAATTGTTCTTGCAAGTATTTCAATTCGTTGCGAGCTTCGTCTAATTTAACAAGGATAATGTCCTTGAATTCTTTTAGTTCGTTATCGCTATAGCGGGTTTTGTTTGTATTTTCCATGGCTAATTGATTTTTACGGATACTGAAATTTTTACTTCGTCCACCTCAATAACGGATACTTCGTCTTTTTCGTTTTCTAAGATTCCTATTTCGAGCGACAATGCTAGAACTTCGGCGCAAATATAATTTTTAAATGCGTTTAAGGCATCATTTGTATAACTATTGTTTTCCACCACGATGTTAATTTTGTTAGTCACCTCAAAGTCTCTTTCTTTCCTGAGTCTTTGAATGCGGTTTACAAACTCTCTGGCAATTCCTTCATGCTTCAATTCGTCGCTTATGTTAACGTCTAAGGCCACGGTTAAACGATCTTCGCTCGCTACCAACCAGCCAGGCATATCGTCTGAAAGAATATCAACATCTTCAATGCTTAAGTTTAAAGTTGTACCATCGCCCATTTTTAAATCGAAATGTTTGGTACGCTCAATCTCGAAAATTTGTGCTTGATTGAATTCTTGAACTAAAACAGCAATTTCTTTCATGTACTTGCCATGCTTCGGCCCTAAAGATTTGAAGTTCGCCTTGATTTTTTTGGTAACCACATTGCTAGCATCCTCTACATATTCAATGTGTTTGATGTTTACTTCAGCCAAAATTAATGATTCAACCAACTTGATTTTCTCCTTGGTGGCATCATCGAAAACAGGAATTAAAATGCGCTCTAGCGGCTGACGAACCTTTATGTTCGATTTCTTCCTAAGCGATAAAGTTAGCGAGGATATGGTCTGCGCCATTTGCATACGCTCCTCTAATGCTGTATCAATTAGCGACTCATCTGCATCTGGCATTAAAGCCAAGTGAACCGATTCCGTTGCAATCTTGCCGGTTGTATCGTTCAAATCTTTGAAAAGTTGTTCGGAAAAAAACGGTGCAATTGGTGCCATCAGTTGAGACAATGTTTGCATACACACATAAAGCGTTTGGTAAGCGGCAATTTTATCGGCTGTGTACTCGCCTTTCCAGAATCTTCTTCTGCAAAGTCTTACATACCAATTGCTTAGATGTTCGTCTGTGAATTGCTGGATGGCTCTTGCAGCAGTTGTTGGATCGTAATCGCTGTAGGCAGCATTCCAACGGTCTATTTCTGGTCTTTCTGCAACGGGAATTTCCGCCTCACTGTAAGTGAAATGATCTATGTTGCTGTAAAGTGCAAAAAATGCATACGTGTTATAAAGTGTTCCGAAAAACTTGCGTTGAACTTCTTCAATACCATCGAGATCGAATTTCAGATTGTCCCAAGGTTGAGCGTTCGAAACCATATACCAACGGGTTGCATCGGCGCCGTATTTGTCTAAGGTGATAAATGGATCAACTGCATTGCCCAATCGTTTAGACATTTTGTTGCCATCTTTATCGAGCACTAAACCATTAGAAACCACATTTTTGTAAGCCACTGAATCGAAAAGCAAAACAGAAATTGCGTGTAATGTAAAGAACCATCCTCTTGTTTGGTCAACTCCTTCAGCAATAAAGTCTGCTGGGAACTGCGTTTTCCACATATCCATGTTTTCCAAACCGTGCTGTGCGTAAGGCATTGCTCCAGAATCGAACCAAACATCTATCAGATCTAATTCCCGTTTCATGGGTTTTCCCGATGGAGAAACTAAGATAATTTCATCCACATAAGGACGGTGTAAATCGGCAATGAAAGCTGGATTTTCAAAACCTGCTTCATTCGCTTTTGCCATTTCAGCAGCTAATTCTGCTTCTGATCCTATGCAAATACGTTCGCTTCCATCATCTGTAGACCAGATTGGAAGTGGGGTTCCCCAATATCTGCTTCTGGAAAGATTCCAATCAACCAGGTTTTCTAGCCAGTTTCCAAAACGACCAGTTCCCGTTGATTCTGGTTTCCAGTTGATGGTTTTATTCAACTCTACCATACGATCTTTTGCAG
>DAIRTB010000233.1:0-4484 GCA_036804105.1 Bacteroidota bacterium
TTACAAAATGTTCGGATTGGGCAGTTGCATTCGTTAAGCACGGCAGAACATCACCCGAAATGAAAAAGAAAACATTGATTTTACAGCAGCCAAATTCTTGTTAAAAACCAACTATTTAAGGTTTCTGAACCTACTTTTGCAGGCAAATAATTAGTATGATTTCGGCAATGTTGAAAACTGCTTTGGGCAGATTTAGAATGGTTGCATTTTTGGAAGGATGTTCGTACCTCTTGCTAGGTGTTACCATGATTTTGAAATACAAATACGCCATGCCGCAACCAAATTATGTAGTTGGTATGGCACATGGCGTTTTGTTTGTGATGTATGTGGTGCTTCTAGCGCAGGTTGGCTTTTCGCTTAAATGGAGTTTTTGGAAAATGTTCTTAGCATTTATAGCTGCATTTGTTCCTTTCGGCACTTTTTGGGCAGATATTAAGCTGTTTAGAAGCTCAGAAATCGCCTAATCGTTTAATAAAGATTGCTTCAAGCTTTGCAAATTTGCCGTTTCTTCAGCTGAAAGTACAGGATATTTAAGATCGTATTTTTCAAGTTCTCGCTCAAGAATATTGGCTATCGATAATCTCGTAAACCATTTATTATCAGCAGGTACCACATACCAAGGCGCATGATCTGTTGAAGTCTTTGTAAGCATTTCTTCATAGGCATGCATGTAGTTTTTCCAAAGTTTACGTTCTTTTACATCGGCAGTGGAGAATTTCCAGTTTTTATCTGGCGCATCTATGCGTTCAATTAAGCGTTTTCGTTGTTCTTTATACGATAGGTGTAAAAACAACTTGATAATGATGGTGCCGTTATCTACTAAATGTTCTTCTATGTTGTTGATGTGTTTGAAGCGTTTCTCCCAGAATTTCTCATTAACGTCTTCAACAGTTTTAATTCCTGGAATGCGTTCGTTTAATACATACTCTGGATGAACCCGAGTTACCAAAACATTTTCATAGTGACTCCGATTGAAAAGGGCAATTTCTCCTCTGCCGGGTAAGGCTTTGTAGTGGCGCCACATGTAATCGTGATCGAGCTCCTTATGCGTTGGCACTTTAAATGGATGCACATTAACCCCTTGCGGATTCAAACCCTTCATAACATGTTTTATGGCACCATCTTTTCCAGCAGCATCCATGGCTTGTAAAATAATGAGAACGCTGTATCGATCTTGAGCATATAAAGTATCTTGAAGACGAGAAATGGTTAAAATGCTTTCTTCCATCAATTTTAAACCAGCATCTTTATCGAATCCTTTATCGTTGAATTGGGTTCTGAATTTGTTCAGGTCTACTTTACTGCCAGGATTTACCAGCATTTCTAGCAAATGATTTTCCATAATTATTTTATTTCGCAGTTTAAGAGTTCTTGGCCTTCTAGAAATCCTGTTAGTTTATCGCCAATTTTAATGGGTCCAACTCCGGCTGGAGTTCCAGTAAAGATTAAATCGCCCGTTCTGAGCGTAAAGAATTGAGACGTGTAAGCGATAATTTGGTTGAAGTTGTACAACATTAAAGCGGAGTTTCCTTCCTGAACCGTATTTCCATTTTGAATTAGTTTAAACTCAATTGCTTCTGGGTTTTTTAGGTTTTCTTTTGGAATGAAGTTCCCGAGGATGGCCGAATTATCGAATGCTTTAGCCGTTTCCCATGGAAGCCCTTTGTTTTTCAATTTTGTTTGTAAGTCTCTGGCCGTAAGGTCAATTCCGAGTCCAATCTGTTCGAAATAAGTGTGTGCAAATTTTTCTTGGATGTATTTTCCTTGTTTGCTGATTTTTAGCACAATTTCAAGTTCGTAATGGATATCTGTTGTAAATTCTGGGTAGAAAAACGGTTTGCCATCTTTTAGAATGGCCGTTTCGGGTTTCATAAAAATAACGGGTTCGCTTGGCACTTCGTTATTAAGCTCGTGTGCATGCGCAACGTAATTTCTACCAATGGCTATAATTTTCATTGTAATAATTTTTTGAGCAAGTTTAAGTGAATAAGATTAGTTTTTCGCCTTGATTTTAGAATAGATCCTTTCCTGTTTTTTGCATAATGTTTAAATGTGGATTATTGTAAGTGATGTTTTTAACGTAAAATTCCAACCGTTAAGCATTGTTCACAAATTATAGACGGTTTACTGGCCATACATTTTACCCGTTCTTTCAGGATTTTTCAGATCTATCCAAAAAATGTGAATGGGCTCAAGGTCGTCTATCATACCATTGCCGTTTGAATCTAACTTAGCAAAAACCTGCATATGATCGTTCGCTCTATCATAAGAGGATTTAAAAACCCCATAATTCTTAGGAATCAACGGTTTTGTAAAATTTGCCATTGAATCGAAAAGATAAAATCGTCTTAAATCTTTTTGGTTGATGATGCTGTCTCCGTTTGTATCCTCATCGTATGCGGAAATCATAAAGTAGTTGCGAAGCACCGGAATCTTATTTAGGGTATCAGCTGTGGTTGATGGATAATATACCGTTTTTACTAGAACTGGCTTTTTGAAAAAGGGTTTCTGTTTATTTTCAATATAATTATAGTACATCAGGTTTACTATGTTAAAACCATAAACTCCATGGAATCCTGGCATAAAATTGTAATTCCAATTGTTACCTAATTCATGAGATGCCGATTCGTAGTTGTAAAGAAAATTATTACTCCCAGTGTAATGTTGGTTATTTTTAGTATTCTTGTTCACCTTAAAAACAGGAGTAATTCTGATGCTTTGCATACCTGTAGAAAGTACACTATTTGGTTGTGTTTTAAACGTAGCGGTATCGTTCGAATTATTAGAAATGCCGTCTTCGTTAGCTTGCTCTTCTTTAGTTTCTGAAATGTAAAACCCTTTTTCTGGTCCACGTTTATTGCAACCAACTAAGCAAAGGAGAAATCCTGCTGTCGCTAAGTAATTTAAAACTTTCATCTGTTTTTTATGTGATAAAGTTCACAATATATGCAGATTTTGCTGAAATTTAACTAAGGGTTTATGCTGTTTTGCTTAAGTTCTGCAAAGTGCGAACTTTTAATTCATCGTAAAGAATTGCTAGGATTAAGCTCGCAGCACCAATAAATAATACATACAGTTTTAGAAAGCCAAATAAAATACCGCTTAGCGCCCCACCAATAAAAAAGAAGGCAATTATAGAGAATCTCAGCTTTATAGAGGCCAAAAGTGGCGCTCTTTCTTGTGGCAATTTATAGAAAAACAATTGCGATAATTCAATGCCTAAATCTGTAAACAATCCTGTTAGATGTGTAGTTCTTACTGTTGCGTTAGATATACTCGTAACTAAAGAATTTTGTAATCCCATTGAAAAAAGTAAGATACATGCTAAAATATTTGGATGGGAAATCATGAATTTTCCACCGAATACAGCTACTAGACCAAGCAACACACTTTCAAATAAGAGGGGCGCTACATAAATCAATTTCTCACTTCTTTTAGAGATTAACTCAACCATTAAACTAGAGGTAAAAGATCCTAAAAAGAAGAATAAGATATAGAGGAAATAAACAAAGGCAGCAAGCGGTTTAAACTGGAAAATTTCATCAACAAAGAAAGCAAAATGACCCGTAACGTTGGTTGTGAGTTGTTTTACAGCCAAAAAACCTGCAACATTCACCATGCCCGCTACAAAAGATAGTAGGGAAGCAATTTTTAAATTATGTAGTTGCGTTCTGGTTTTTCCCCTGCTTTTAAACATAATGGATTTGGGAATAATCGAATTCCATATTTCTGTGTAAAGTTATGGAATTTACAGAGCTTGATTCTCCCATTTTATTCGCATTAATCTTAATGCGCTAAGTTTTTTGGGGTAATAAATAGGTTTGAAGATTTCCTAGTCTTAACCTGAGAAATTGTTTAGGTCTGAAAATTTTTTGCTTAAATGGGTTACCATTCTGTAAAATGTTTACTAAATATTGTTGTAAAAATAGATCAATGCATTTCCTTACTATAAGGGATTCTTTTAAAATAAAAACCAAATACTGCTTAAGAAGCAGTATTAGATCGTTTTACAACAATATAATGGCCGATTTAAATTCTTTTAAATCAACGAAGTACAAGAAATGGACGATTCTGATTCTTTAAATTACTTCTGATTCTTTCAATAGCTGCTAAAAAGTTTGCTAATCATTTTACTACATTTTTTATTTCATAACCTTTTTAATTCTATTATCCCATGGCAAGATTAATTGTAAGTGCATTATCAGAAGATACCATAGCGGCTCCTGGTAATAGAAGAGAGAATTACCTTACGGTTTCAGTAAGCGACCTAAACGGACAAGCAGTTACCGGTTTAGGCATTAAAAACTTTGAAGTTGATCCTATGATTGTAGGTCCAGGTGGCGCATTGGTAAATATTACGAGCGCAACCCCAGGCAGATTACCTGGATTTTACTTAGTAAGAGTTGTTCCAATAAGAACAGAAACCTGGAAAGCTGGTGTTTACATTTTTGCAATTGTGGTGAACAGTTCTAAAGATCGTGGCC
>DAIRTB010000234.1:0-4478 GCA_036804105.1 Bacteroidota bacterium
TCAAGTGCAATTCGCAGAAAAGTTCGAAGATTTCGTTAATGGCCAACTCGTTTGGGTGAACCATATCGGATTCATAAAAGCGGTAATCTCTTAAAACATCTAGCTGAATTTCGTAAGCAGGGAAATAGGAGGTGAAATCAAGTTTTTCGTTCAAAAGCCTAACCAATTCTATTAATTGAGCCTTACTTCGGTTGTTTTCTACCAAGCCATCACGGGTATGGCGTACAGGGCTAACCGTAAAAATGAAGTTTAAGTCTGGGTTCAAAACTTTCCAGCGTTTCAGAACATCCACCAAAGAAGGAAAAATAGACTGCGCCAGAAAGAGCTTTTTCTCAAATGCCGCCTGCGGAATTTTATGGCAGTTGGCCACCTGAACTTGGTTTTCTAAATGTGTGTAATGGTAAGCTGTTCCGAAAGTTATTATGCAAACACTGGCGGTTTTCAGGAAATTACTCGCATCAAGAAAATTCTGGTGTAATAAGACTTCCACTTTTTCTTTTTCGGGTGATGAAAAGCTGCTTGAGTGCCAGAGTGAGTGCCATTCTTCGTTTTGAAATACGTAATTTTCCTTTGCTATTTTTTTAGATGGTGACTCTTGTAAATCTGCCATAAAGCTGAGGTGATTATACAGACTCATAGGGTCGAAAACAATACCGTTCGGATTCGCTAAAACTTGGAAATAGTAATCGCTCAATTTCTTGCCGATATTATCTGAAAAGCAGGAGCCCATAAGTAACAATTTGTCTGAATACGAAATTTGTGTTTCTGACTTATTGAAATCGGTTGGAAGAAAAAATTGCGTATTCATGGTTAAAATTATATCTGTTATTAAGATTTACTCGTGCGGATATATTACGTTCTACAAGATGTATATTAGGCATCAATCCTAATTCCCAAAATTAAGTGTAAAGTAGGCAAGCATTTGGGTTTTAATTACCTTCTTGAAAGTTAAATGTTAAAACCTTATAACTTTGTGAAAAGCCATTTTTATGCTGACACGTAAATACCCAATTGGTCAACAAGATTTTCCTTCAATAAGAAATGAAGGTAAGGTATATGTAGATAAAACTAGGTATGCTCTAGAGATTATTGAAAGCAGTAAAAGTAATTTCCTCTCTAAACCAAGGCGTTTTGGTAAATCTTTGTTTATTAGCACATTAGAAAGTATTTTTCTTGGCAAAAAAGAATTGTTTGAAGGATTGTACATTTATGATAAATGGCAGTTTGAGCAATATCCAATAATTAGGATCTCGTTTTCTGACATCGGTTACAGAGAAATAGGGCTCTCGGAAGCAATCAAAAATGAGCTCTCTGCAATTTCTAAGAAGTATGAAATTGAATTAAAATCTGAAAATAATTCGAGTAAGTTCAAGGAGCTTATAAATCAATTAAATCAGAAATTCAACAAAGAGGTGGTAATTTTAATAGACGAGTACGACAAGCCCATTATAGATTATCTAGACAAAGACAAAATTGAGTTGGCCAAAACCAATAGAGACGTGCTTAAAAGCTTTTACAGCATTTTAAAAGATGCCGAGCCTTATATTAAACTGTTGTTTATAACAGGAGTAAGCAAATTTAGTAAAGTAAGTATTTTCTCAGATTTGAATAATCTTACTGATTTATCTCTAAATCCTGCTTACAACGAAATATGCGGTATTAGCCAAAAGGAGTTGGAAGAAAATTTTGTAGAAGAGTTGAAATTGTATGATAAAGAGAAAATAAGGCAATGGTATAATGGCTATAAATGGGATATTTCTGGAGAAACGGTTTATAATCCATTTTCGCTACTTACATTTTTTCAAAATCAAGGCAAATTTGAAAATTATTGGTACACCACTGGAACACCTACATTTTTAATGAAAATGTGCCGTGAGCACCATTTATACGAATTCGATGAGATAAGCATCCACCAAAGCGATTTAAGTAATTTTGATATAGAAAACCTTAAAATTGAACCCATTTTATTTCAAACAGGCTATTTAACAATCTTGGGTGAAAACCCGATATTTAGAAGTTATAAATTGGGATTTCCAAATATGGAGGTTCGTGAATCTTATTTGCGAAATTTATTAGAGGCTTATATTGATTCGGATAGATTGAAATCGTCCATTATTTTCGAAAACCTTTCAAAGGCATTCGAAACCAAAAATATGGAGCTTTTTAAAGATACCATTAACAGTGCCTTCGCTCATATTCCGTATAGTTTATGGCAAAAAGAAAACGAGCAGTATTATCACGCTTTGATTCACCTTATCTTTTCGTTAATGGGGGTTTACATTTATAGCGAAGTTCAAACCCAAAAAGGAAGAACAGATGCAATTGTAATGTATCTTAACGAAGTTTACATAATGGAATTCAAATTAAACAAATCTGCTAAAGAAGCCTTTTTTCAAATTGAAAATAAAGGGTATGCTGATAGATTTAAACTTTCTGGCATGCCCATCCATAAAATAGGGATCAACTTTAGTAGTGAGTTGAAGGCTATTGAAGAAATAGTTTGGGAGTGAAAAGTGAAGAGTTAAAAGTGAAAAGTGAAAAGTGTTGGCACACGTAGCGACGTATTGAATACGCCCAAAAAAAATGGAGCTAATTCAACTCTATGCGGCAAATAATCCTTCTATTCGCCGTAAATTTGCGGTGAATAAAGCGTATATTTACCGCAAAGTTTAAAGTTCTCCATGCCAAAATACATCTATCAATACCCAAATTGGCCAAATTTTTCTTGGGATGATAAGGTTTTAAATTCCGTTTTCGGAGAAGTAAGGCACTTGCAAGGTAAAATTCTAGGTTTAATGAATTCGGTTGGTTTTACCTCAAAATCGAATGCCAACCTAGAAGCCATAACTCTAGATGTAATAAAATCTGCTGAAATTGAAGGAGAGAAATTAGATTACAGTCAGGTAAGATCGTCGATTGCAAAACGACTAGGAATAGATCTTCCTGAAACAACTCCAATTAATCGGAATGTTGAAGGCATAGTTGAAATGATGTTAGATGCAAATCAAAACTTTGCTAAACCAATAACAGAAGAGCGCCTGTTTGCTTGGCACGCCGCACTTTTTCCAAGTGGTTACAGCGGAATGTACAAAATAGAAGTAGCGCAATACAGAACAGGAGAAATGCAAATTGTTTCAGGAGCCTTAGGCAAACAAAAGGTTCATTATGAGGCTATTCCTGCATCAGAAGTTAAGACCGAGATGGATCGGCTTTTATCTTGGGTGAACAGCGAATCTACAATAGACCCAATAATAAAAGCTGCTATTGCCCACTTTTGGTTTATCATAATCCACCCCTTAGACGATGGAAATGGAAGAATTGCAAGAGCCATTACCGATTTACTGCTTTCCAGGTCTGAGCATTCTGCTGAACGTTATTACAGCCTTTCTCGTCAGATTATGGAAGAGCGCAAACAATATTATGCCATTCTACAGCAAGCGCAACACAGCGACGAAGACATAACTGATTGGCTATTTTGGTTTCTAAATTGTTTAAAAGCGGCATTGCAGCACACAGAGCTAGAAATCCAAAAAATATTTACAAAAGCCAAGTTTTGGGCAAAACATGAAAATACCATATTAAATCATCGCCAAAAATTGATGCTCAATAAACTCTTAGATGGTTTTGAGGGCAAACTAAAAACGTCGAAATGGGCAAAAATCACCAAATCCTCATCAGATACGGCACTTCGAGACATTAAAGATTTGGTGGAGAAAGATATACTTCAGCAAGAAGACGTTGGAGGTAGGAGTACGAATTATTTATTGGTGGAAACTTAAACAAAATGTTGAAAATTAGTTTACAATTTTAATGGAACGCAGATGACACGGATTAGACCGATTTTCACGGATTTTATTGAGGAATTGTATTCCTACCCTAAATGCATTGCCAAACCTATCGCAGAGATTGACCTACCTCAGCCATTTTGGAAGAAGGGAGCTGAGGAGTACTACTGATAATCACAGATTTATCAAGCTTTAGAACAAATAATTTTATCATAGGTGTTCTCCAATTGCACCAGCCAGACCTTCAGGAGTCCGCCGAAGGCGAGATGACATATCTAAGGGTGGGGGTAAAGCCCAACCCTGAATGCGTAAGCAATTCCCCCCACAAAAAAAGCGCACCATTTAAACAGTGCGCTTTTTTGTTTTGATCTAAATTTGGTTACTTCTTAACTGGTGCCTTAACTGCGGGTGCAACTGCGGGTGCTGGCACTGTTGGAGGAGTAGGTAATGAAACCGGATTTCTAACAATCTTCATTTCGTCAATGAGATTTTTAGCGCCTGCAAACTTGTCGATAATCAATAATACGTAGCGGGCATCTACTGAAATGGTGCGTTGTACTTCGTTGTTAAACATGATGTCTCCAGTCATGGCTTCCCAGTTGCCATCGAATGCAATTCCAACCAATTCTCCACGAGAATTTAAAACCGGACTACCAGAGTTTCCTCCTGTGATGTCCGTATTAGATAAGAATC
>DAIRTB010000235.1:0-4473 GCA_036804105.1 Bacteroidota bacterium
GGAGTTGATGGCATGATGATAGGCCGTGCAAGTATTGGTTACCCTTGGATTTTCAGAGAAATTAAAAGCTTCCTGGCTGATGGCGAGATTACGGCTCCTCCAACAACTACCGAAAGGCTTCGGGTTTGCAGTCTGCATTTCGAAAAATCTTTGGAGTGGAAAGGTGAAACCTTGGGGATCTTAGAAATGCGTAGACATTATGCCAATTATTTCAAAGGATATCCGCATTTTAAAAATTTCAGAATGCAGTTGGTTCAGTTAAATAAAGCAGCAGATATCAGAGCAGTTTTCGAAGAGATTGCCGCTTTTTATCCTGAAAACCAAGAATTAGTCGCAGCCGAAGCATCTATAGAGAATTGGTCTGGTGCAGATGCTTAGCAAAGCAAGGGCATTTCAATAGAAAAATGTTTTATAAAAATAACCTCAGCTTGCATTTCAAACCGCAAGTTTGCAGTATTTTGCAGACTGATTTTTACAGGTTTTGATAAACGTAACTAAAACTTTTTTACCTCCTCAAGAAGCTTATAATGAGCAAGTTGCAAGGGCATTCGCTAATACGTGGATTACCAATCGTGGAGAGTTGGTGCTGGAGCTGGAAGAAAAACTGAGAGATTACTTAGCAGTTCAGAACATCATCTTAACCAATAATGGTACCGTTCCCTTGCAGATTGCGCTAAAGCTTCTAGCAAATGGAGGCGAAGTTATTACCACACCGTTTTCTTACGTTGCCACCACAGCCGCCATTGTTTGGGAGAACTGCACACCAGTTTTTGTGGATATTCATCCGGAGTACTTTACCATCGACGAAACCAAAATAGAAGCGGCGATTACCAGCAAAACCACCGCAATTTTAGCTACCCATGTGTATGGAAATTCTTGTAATGTGGAAGCAATTGAGGAGATTGCAAAGCGCTATAACCTCGCTGTAATTTACGATGCCGCCCACGCTTTCGGGGTGAAGTATAAAAACGAGTCTATTTTTTCTTTTGGCGATGTAAGTACGTGCAGTTTCCACGCAACCAAGTTATTTCATACGGGAGAAGGTGGTGCCATGTTTTGTAAGGATGATGAGTTGAACCACCAACTTTTCTATTGCCATAATTTTGGTCATGATGGGCCATTAAACTATCACGGTCTTGGTATTAATGGAAAAATGAGCGAGCTGAATGCAGCAATGGGCTTGGCAGTTTTCCCTTATTTGGAGTCGATAATTGGATTTAGAAAACAGGTGGTTTTAAAATATTTGGAAGGCTTAAAAAATCTTCCTCTCAATTTTTTGAAGTTGCGACCAGAAACCGAGTGGAATTATGCCTATTTCCCAGTTGTTTTCGAAAATGAGGAGCAATTGCTTAAAATGCAAAAGGCTTTAAATGAAGCAGGGATAAATCCACGAAGATATTTCTATCCGTCATTAAATACGCTTCCTTATGTAGAAGCAACCGATTTGCCCATAGCCACATCAATCGCTAAACGGGTTATGTGTTTGCCATTGTACTACGGACTTTCAGATTTGGATCAGGAAAGGATTATTGAAATATTTTTGAATTTTTGAGGAATCAACGGGCTTTGAACAAAAAAATTAAAATTCGGAAGAGCCATCTACCCATTTATTTTGGTATAAATGGTTTGGAATTAGTAATTTAGTGTTATGGAAATGAATTTAAATGCCGCCAAACTTGAGTTGATTCAATGGCTTTCAACCATCAACAATCCAAAAATTATTGAAAAATTACTTGCAATCAGAAACGATGAACAAGAAGATTGGTGGAATGATTTATCAGAACTAGAAAAGGAATCAATCAATAAAGGCATTGCAGATGCTGATGCTGGAAAATTAAAAGATCACGAACAGGCAAGGCTAATCTATGGAAAATGGATTAAAGATTAAATGGACCGAAAATGCTTTAATTGAATTACATGCGACAATTGGCTATTTGAACGAAAATTGGACTGAAAAAGAGTTAATTCAGTTTGCTAATTCAGTTGATAACACGGTTGAGATTATTGCTCGGTATCCTGAAATTTATCCAATTTCAAATAAAAACAGGAAAATCAGAAAAGCTGTAGTTGATTACCATAACACAATTTACTACAGAATTGAAAAAAGTTGCGTTGAAATTCTTTCTCTTTTTTCAACTAAGCAAAATCCTGGCAAATTAAAATCTAGAAAGTAATACTCCTTCTGAAGATACAAATTATGAACTCAAAATACATTTTTATTGATCACCCACAAACGATTGAAAAAACAAATGCCTTAAAAGCATTTATGAAGGCATTAAATATTAAGTTCGAGATTTCTAAAAAGGAAGGCTACAATCCTGATTTCATAAAGAAAATATTAGACAGTGAGGAGGAAAGAAAGAATGGTAAGGTTACTCGAATAGAAAAAAACCTTTTGAATGAATTCTTGGGACTAGATGTAATGGAATCTATTATTAAAGGTATTTAAGATGCTGATGCTGGAAAGCTAAAAGATCACGAACAGGCCAAACTAATCTATGGAAAATGGCAGTAAAGTTCGCACAACATAGATTTAATGCAATTTTATTCCAAGTGTCTTAAAATTGGACTTTCTTTCACGAAATCAGACTTTTTTGATTTTTCCTTATATCCATAGATAAATTTCGCTTTTTTACCTTCATTGAATTCATTGATTCCAACATTAATTGCAAACCAAAAATCATCATTCTCCATTCTATACTCGTTGCTTATAAAAAGACCATCGGGTTCTGGATCGGGTTCACCTTCTGTCCCTAAAAAAACCCAGAACCTAAAATTGCTATTCCCGTTTTAACATCTACAATATTGTCATCTAAATCTAAAAGTTGGAATTCAAAATTCACATTTGTCATGTTGGTTCTCATTAACCTGAGTATGAACTTATTGTTTTCATCATCAGCCGTATATGCAATTCTTTTATTTAGCGGCAGATCTTCAGGAAAATAGGTGGTGTCTGAATTGGTTATAATATAATTGTCAATCAGCTTAATTTTCTCTCCAAATCCAGAAAGACCATCAATAAAAGTCTTGTCGCATAATGATTTGTCTTTAATGAAAATGGCATTTTGCGCCTTTTCTAAGGTAGTGGTAGATAAAGAATCAACCGACTTTATATTAAACAATTTTTCTGATGCGTGATTATTGCAGCCACATAATCCATATGTAAATGCCAGAATATAAAGGGTGTGTTTCATCTTTCCTAAATGAAAATGTTCAAAAGAGGATTAACCTATCAATTCATGTAATGATTTGAGCCACATAAAAGATTGTGAGGAATAACAGATTTAACCCCCTAACTCATCCACCCTGTGTACAACCTTTGGAAAAACTTGTTTTCCGGGGGAACAATCTCTTTATCGCTGGCAATAAGCTCTATTACTTTTTCTACAAATCTCAGTCTTTCATTTGGGGTGCTGAGGTTGTAAAAATCGTTCATTGCGCTAAAGAATTCTAATTCAATGTCATCTTCACTTAAAGCGGCTAAGCGATTCACTTCTTTGTCAATGTATAAATCGGTAAGCTCATTGTCGAACAAAGATCCAAGAAATTTTTTGATAATCGAGGTTTCTGATGCTTTGATTATACCATCAGCATTTGAAAGAATCAAGAGCATTTTGAAACCAGCATAAGGTTTATTCATACCTAATTATTGAGTAATTGGTGGTTTTGAAAAATCGAAATTAACTATTTTTACTGTTCTTTTAGCATTAATCTTGTAAGATTTAATACCAAGTTTATATAACAATGCGCCGGAAGCAACTAGAATTCCAGCCGTTAAATAAATATTTTGCATGCCTTTAGATTTCTCAAAACTAAAAGTGCCAGTATTCATTCCAACAATTAAAGGGTAGCCTATTCCCGCAATTATTAGCTTAGGGCTTTGGCTTGCAATCCACGAATTTTTAATGATTATGCGCTCAATGTCTTTAATGGCAATCTTTTGGCCATCGTGTATTATAGAATCCTCTAAAATAAATTCTAACTCTCCTCTATACTTCGTACTTTCTGTGCTTAGTTTAATCGTCATCCTCTGTCCAGGCAAAATTCTAGTGGTTTTTGGAGATCCAATTTTATTTATCACCAGTAGTTTCTGAGCAAAACAGCTCAAGGTGAGCATACTTAAAATAAATACAAGCAAGCACTTCTTCATAAAAATACTTTGATGATTGGCGAAGTAAAGATAGTGCCCAAATGAGTTAAATTTATTAAAGCAGATATGTTTTATTGTGGTAAAAATTTTTGTTTTATGCTTTTATCTTTGCGCCATGAGTTATCCTGAAGATTCGTTTAAAGATGTAATTTCCCATTCTAAAGAGTATGGTTTTGTTTTCCCCTCAAGTGAAATATACGATGGCCTAGGCGCTGTTTACGATTATGGCCAAATGGGCGTAGAACTCAAAAAGAACATCAGAGAATACTGGTGGAAGGCCATGGTGCAAATGCACGATAACATTGTTGGTATTGATGCCGCCA
>DAIRTB010000236.1:0-4459 GCA_036804105.1 Bacteroidota bacterium
GATTCTGTAATTACCACATCTTGAGCAACGTCATGCAAACGACGAGTTAAGTAACCCGCATCTGCAGTTTTCAAAGCCGTATCCGCCAAACCTTTACGAGCACCGTGCGTAGAGATAAAGTATTCTAATACCGATAAGCCTTCTTTAAAGTTAGACAAAATTGGGTTTTCGATAATTTCTCCAGCACCACCAGATTTCTGTGGTTTTGCCATCAAGCCCCTCATTCCACCAAGCTGACGAATCTGCTCTTTTGATCCCCTTGCACCAGAATCTAACATCATAAACACGGAGTTAAATCCTTGTCTATCGCTAGAAAGTTCTGCCATTAGAGTGGTAGTTAATTTGGTATTCATACGAGTCCAAATATCAATAACCTTATTGTAACGCTCGTTATTGGTAATGAAACCCATTTCGTAATTCATGGTTTCTTCTTGAACCTTGCTTTGTGCTTCCACCAATAAGCTTTGCTTAATTGAAGGAATCTGTACGTCGTTCAAGTTAAAAGATAATCCACCTTCGAAAGCCATTCTGAAACCTAGTGATTTAATATCGTCTAGGAATTTAGCAGTTTGAGCTAAATCTGTTTGACGGATAATATCACCAATTAAATCTCTAAGTGCTTTTTTAGTTAGTAGGATATTTACAAACTCAACATTTTTAGGTACAAACTGATTGAAGATAATTCTTCCGATACAAGTCTCTACCATTTTGGTAATTTTAGTACCGTCTAACATCTTTCTTGTAGCACGTACTTTAACCATTGCGTGTAGATTTACACGTTTTTCGTTGTAAGCAATAATGGCTTCTTCAGGAGAGTAGAATGTTAAACCTTCGCCTAAAACTGGCTCAGCTTCAGTAGATTTTTTAGGTTTGGTCATGTAATACAAGCCCAAAACCATGTCTTGTGAAGGTACTGCAATTGGTGTTCCGTTTGCAGGGTTCAAAATGTTGTGCGATGCAAGCATCAATAATTGGGCTTCCAAAATTGCTGCATGTCCTAGTGGAACGTGAACAGCCATCTGGTCACCGTCGAAGTCGGCGTTGAATGCAGTAGTTACTAATGGGTGTAATTGGATTGCTTTACCTTCGATAAGTTTCGGTTGGAAAGCTTGAATACCCATTCTGTGTAGTGTAGGAGCTCTGTTTAGCAATACTGGGTGACCTTTCAAAAGGTTTTCCAAGATATCCCAAACAACAGGATCTTTTCTATCAACAATTTTCTTAGCAGATTTTACGGTCTTAACAATACCACGCTCAATCATTTTTCTGATGATGAATGGTTTGAAAAGCTCAGCAGCCATATCCTTTGGAATACCACACTCGTGTAGTTTCAATTCAGGACCAACAACAATTACCGAACGACCAGAATAATCTACCCTTTTACCCAATAAGTTCTGACGGAAACGACCTTGTTTACCTTTAAGCATATCACTTAAAGATTTCAAAGCACGGTTGCCTTCAGCTTTTACGGCATTTATTTTACGTGAGTTGTCGAACAATGAGTCAACAGCCTCTTGCAACATACGTTTTTCATTACGTAAGATTACGTCTGGAGCTTTAATCTCGATTAAGCGCTTCAAGCGATTGTTACGAATAATTACCCTACGGTATAAATCGTTCAAATCGGAAGTAGCAAATCTACCACCTTCTAGTGGCACCAATGGACGTAATTCTGGTGGAATTACTGGAACCATTTTCACAATCATCCACTCTGGTTTGTTAGGACCAGTGGTTAATGCTTGGCGGAAAGCTTCAACTACTTTCAGACGCTTAAGTGCCTCACTTTTACGTTGTTGAGAAGTTTCAGTTGCCGCTTGGTGACGCAATGAGTAAGATAAACCGTCTAGATCAATTCTAGCCAACATATCGTAAAGTGCATCAGCACCCATTTTAGCGATAAACTTATTCGGGTCTGTGTCTTCCAACATGTAATTTTCTCTTGGAAGCGCATCAAGAATGTCTAAATACTCTTCTTCAGTAAGAAAATCGCCAACGCCAATACCATCAGCTTGCTTTACACCTGGTTGAATAACCATGTAACGCTCGTAATAAATTATGGAGTCTAATTTCTTAGAAGGAAGGCCTAAAAGGTAACCAATTTTATTTGGCAACGATCTGAAGTACCAAATATGCGCAACAGGAACCACCAATTTAATGTGGCCCATACGCTCTCTACGAACTTTTTTCTCGGTTACTTCAACACCGCAACGATCACAAACAATACCCTTGTAACGGATACGCTTGTACTTGCCACAATGGCATTCGTAATCTTTTACAGGACCGAAAATACGCTCACAGAACAAACCACCCATTTCTGGTTTGTAAGTTCTATAATTGATGGTCTCTGGTTTAACTACTTCACCATAAGAACGCTCTAGGATGGTCTCTGGTGAGGCCAAACCGATTCTTATTTTGGTGAAGTTAGATTTGATTTTTAAATCCTTTTTGTAGGACATATGCTGATTCTCCGTTATTAATCAAGTTGAATATCTAAACACAAGCCACGTAATTCGTGGATTAATACATTAAACGACTCTGGGATGTTTGGTATCGGCATGTTTTCGCCTTTAACAATCGCTTCGTAAGCTTTTGCTCTACCTACAATATCGTCTGATTTTACAGTTAAAATTTCTTGAAGGATATTAGCTGCACCGAATGCCTCTAATGCCCACACTTCCATCTCACCGAAACGCTGACCACCGAACTGCGCTTTACCACCCAAAGGTTGTTGGGTAATTAACGAGTATGGTCCAATTGACCTTGCATGCATCTTATCGTCTACTAAGTGACCAAGTTTCAACATGTAAATAACACCAACTGTGGTTCTCTGATTGAATCTTTGACCAGTTTCACCATCATGTAAATAGGTAGAACCTAAATCTGGAAGGTTGGCTTTCGAAATAAAATCTTTCACTTCGTCTATATTAGCACCATCGAAAATTGGAGTTGCGAATTTCACCCCCAATTCTCTACCTGCCCAACCAAGAACCGATTCGTAAATCTGTCCTAAGTTCATACGAGAAGGTACACCAAGTGGGTTAAGCACGATATCAACTGGCTCACCATTTTCTAAAAAAGGCATGTCTTCGTCACGTACAATTCTAGCAACAATACCTTTGTTACCGTGGCGACCAGCCATTTTATCACCAACTTTAAGTTTCCTCTTAATTGCGATGTAAACCTTAGCCAATTGTAGGATACCAGCAGGTAGCTCATCGCCAACGCTGATTGCGAATTTAGCACGCTTGTTTGCACCAAGTAATTCGTTTGCTTTTACCAAATAGTTCTGGTAAAGTTGCTTAACCAATTTATTCTTATCTGCATCAGCAATCCAACCTTCAGGATTTAATAAATTAAGATCTTTACCATCGAATAAACGTTTTTGGAACTTAGCACCTTTTGGTACAATCTCTTCTTTGTACGAATTGAATACACCTTGAGCGGTCTGACCACCAATAAGCTCCATCAATTTATCCAAGAAAAGATCACGCAAAGTGGCCATTTCTCTGTTGTATTCCTGATCTATTTTCTCAATTTGGATTTTTTCATCCGCCTTAGAACCTTTATCTTTTTTGGCTTTGCTGAACAATTTCTTGTCGATAACCACACCACGCATTGAAGGTGGAACTTTCAAAGAAGCATCTTTAACATCGCCAGCTTTGTCTCCAAAGATTGCACGAAGTAATTTCTCTTCTGGGGATGGATCAGACTCTCCTTTTGGCGTAATTTTACCGATTAAGATATCGCCTTCTTTTACGTGAGCACCAATTCTGATCAAACCATTTTCGTCTAGATCTTTGGTAGCTTCCTCACTAACGTTCGGGATATCTGGAGTAAGTTCTTCTTCACCACGTTTAGTATCTCTTACTTGAAGTTCGAATTCTTCAACGTGAATAGATGTAAACCAATCTTCTCTTACTACACGCTCAGAAATTACAATCGCATCCTCGAAATTATAACCTTTCCAAGGCATGAAAGCAACTCTTAGGTTTCTACCCAATGCCAATTCGCCATTTTCGGTTGCATATCCATCGGTAAGGATATCACCAAACTTAACTGATTGACCAGATTTAACCCTTGGCTTTAAGTTTATACAAGTATTTTGGTTGGTTTTTCTAAACTTAATAAGCTTGTACGATTTCAAATCGCCATCGAAAGAAACCAATTGCTCGTCGGTTGAACGATTATAGCGAACCACAATTTCGTTTGCATCTACAAACTCAATAACGCCATCTCCTTCGGCAACAATTAATGATCTGCTGTCTCTGGCAATTTTCTCTTCAAGACCAGTTCCAACGATTGGAGCTTGCGGTCTTAACAAAGGAACTGCCTGACGCTGCATGTTAGAACCCATCAAGGCTCTGTTCGCATCATCATGCTCTAAGAACGGAATTAACGAAGCAGCAATACCAACAATTTGGTTAGGCGCAACGTCCATGTATTCAATTCTTGTAGGAGG
>DAIRTB010000237.1:0-4448 GCA_036804105.1 Bacteroidota bacterium
CAATTTTTTGAAGCCGAAAATGAGCTAATTATTGCAGATATTGGGCATTATGAGTCAGAACAATTCACTTCTGAAACTCTATATGATGTTTTAGCAAAAAAAATTCCTAATTTTACAGGCTCAATTAGTCAGGTTAATACCAACCCGATTAAGTATTTTTCGAAATAGAAAATGGAAGCCACAATAGAACAAAAATTAAGAGCATTATTTCTCTTACAAAAAATCGATTCTAAGATTGATGAAATCAGAAC
The DNA here is from genome assembly GCA_036804105.1 of Bacteroidota bacterium. Taxonomy (GTDB): domain Bacteria; phylum Bacteroidota; class Bacteroidia; order UBA7662; family DAIRTB01; genus DAIRTB01. The sequence goes on from DAIRTB010000237.1 coordinate 252, forward strand.
TTTAAGAGGTGAATTACCGATGGAAGTTGCAGATTTAGAAGATGAGATTGCAGGTTTAAACACCCGCTACCAGAAGCACCTTTCTGATCTTGCAGAATATGAAACCATTATTGCTGATAAAAAAGCGTTGATTAAAGATTCTACCGCACTTAAAATTAAGTACGAAGCACAGCTGAATACGGTTAAAAACAGCCGTGAGTACGATGCAATTACCAAAGAAGTAGAATTTCAAGGTCTAGAAGCTCAAGGAGCTGAAAAGAAAATTAAGGAAATCGCTTTTCAAATGGAATTGAAAAAAGAAGAAATTGCCAAAATAAAAGAAATTATTGATACTCGTGGCAAAGACTTAGAAAGCAAAAAAAGCGAGTTAGATGCCATAGTTGCTGAAACCAAAAAAGAAGAAACAACTTTGCAAACTTCTTCAGAAAAAGCTGCGTTACATATTGAACCAAGACTTTTGGTTGCTTACAAAAGAATTAGAAAAGGTGCCAAAAATGGATTAGGTGTTGTAACCATTACCAGAGATTCTTGCGGTGGTTGTTTTAATAAAATTCCACCACAACGTCAGGCAGATATTAGAAGTCGCAAGAAAATTATCGTTTGCGAGCATTGTGGTAGAATCTTAGTAGACGACAGAATTGAATCGGATTTAATGGAGGCATGAAAAGCCTAAAATATATGGTCAGCCTGTGTTGTTTAATGCTTTTGCATTCAACAGCACAGGCTGATTTTGTTTTTAGTAAAAACCTAATGGAATCTTATCAAAATGCAATGGCATTGAAGATGACGGCTTCTAGAAATGGAACTCAATTAGAAAAAGTACAAAACCCGAATAATCATTTGGTGCTGCTTATTGAGAATTATCAAGATTTCCTAGAATTATTTATCGAAGAAGATAAAACCAAATACACAAGCTGGAAGGGAAGAGAATCCGAGCGCTTGGCAAAGCTTGAAAAATCAGATAAGAAATCGCCTTTCTACAAATTTTCTAAGGCAGAGATTATGTTGCAATGGGCTCTGGTAAAAGTGAAATTTGGAGATTATACATCAGCTGCACTTGCGGTTCGGAAAGCTTATTTTTTGTTGGAAGAAAATGCTAAAGCGTTTCCAGAATTTCCACTCAATCATAAATCTAAAGCCACTATGCAATTGATAATTGGTTCAATTCCAGATCAGTACAAGTGGTTAGCCGAAATGGTTGGTTTATATGGTGATATTGAAAAAGGTATCAAAGGGTTCGAATTGGGTATACAAGCTCTCAGTAAAAGTAAGTATGCTTTTATGATTCCCGAAACCAGAATTTACTACGCTCTAGCAGAACTCAACTTCAACAAGAATAAAACTAAAGCTTGGAATATAATAAACAGCTCGGATGTGGTTACCCATCAAAACCTGCTTTTTACGTATGCTAAAGCCAGTGTTGCAAGACAAACTGAACGCAACGATTTGGCAATTGAATTGCTGCTCAATCGGCCAAAAGGAGCAGAATTCCTAACCTTCGAATTTTTGGATTATCTAACCGGACTTGTGCTGCTTCAGAAATTAGATGGCAGATGTGTTGGCTATTTCAACAGGTTTATCATCAACTTTAAAGGAAAAAATTATCTGAAAGAAGCTGCCATGAAGGCTTCTTGGTACTACCAAATAAAAGGAGAAAATGCCAAAGCAGAAGTCTGGTTGAAGAAAATAAAAACAATTGGCAGCCTCGATGTAGACGAAGATAAGTATGCACAAAAGGAATCAGAAAAGGGACTTCAAAAAAATGCTAGTCTATTAGAAAGCAGGGTTTTGTTTGATGGTGGTTATTATCAACAAGCTTGGGAAGCAATTAACACCATAAATTCGAACGAAATTAAAGACCTTGAAGTGAAAACCGAACTTCTTTACCGAAAGGGTAGGGTTTTGCATGAATGGGGCAAAGAAGATCAAGCCATTTTTTATTACAAGCAAACCATAGATCAGGGCGGAAAACTTCCATTGTTCTACGCCTCAAATGCTTCTTTCAATTTAGGCTACATCTACGAAAATAAGGGAAATAACAACGAAGCTTTGGCTGCTTATAAACGTTGCCTAACCTACAAAAATCATCAATACGTAAATTCCATAAACCAAAAGGCGAAGGCAGGTATTGCAAGAATTGAAAAATAACTTCATCTGCTTAATCCATTGCTCACTATTTTTGTTTTAGAAATAAAGTTATGCCAGAAATATCTTCCAGAGGGCTACAAATGCCCGCATCACCCATTAGAAAATTAGTTCCGTTTGCAGAAGCAGCAAAAGCTAGAGGTACTCAGATTTATCATTTGAACATCGGTCAGCCTGATATTGAAACTCCCAAAGAGTTTTTAAATGCCATGAAGAATGCAGATTTTACCGTGCTTGAATATTCACATTCTGCTGGAAACGAAAGCTATAGAAGAAAATTAGCAGGATATTATCAAAGTAAAAAACTGAACATCGATTATACAGACATCATGATTACCACTGGTGGTTCTGAAGCATTAATTTTTGCGATGATGTCTGCCCTAAACCCTGGTGATGAGGTAATTATACCTGAACCTTTCTATGCAAACTACAATGGTTTTGCGGTAATGGCAGGGGTTAACGTTATTCCGATAACAGCCAAAATTGAAAACGATTTTGCGCTTCCTTCAATGGTAGCTTTCGAAGGTGCTATTACTGAGAAAACAAAAGGAATTGTAATATGTAATCCCAATAACCCAACTGGTTATTTATATAGTGAAGCAGAATTAATGGAGCTTAAAGCGCTGGCTATCAAGCATGATTTATATCTTTTTGCTGATGAAGTTTACAGAGAGTTCTGCTACGATGGCAAAGAACATATTTCGTTACTTTCTATTGAAGGATTAGAAGAAAACGTGGTTGTTATTGATTCGGTTTCGAAAAGATATTCTGCTTGTGGCGCAAGAATTGGTGCAATGGTTAGCAAAAATAAAATGCTAATGGCGGCGGCTTTGAAATTCGGACAGGCTCGCCTTTCACCTCCTACATACGAGCAAATTGGAGCTGAAGCCGCAATAGATACGCCAGACAGCTATTTTGAAGATGTTATTGAAGAATATGTTAGCAGAAGAAATTTGGTGGTAAGTCGCTTAAACGAAATGCCTGGCGTGATGTGCCCGAAAGTGGGTGGGGCATTTTATGCAACCGTTCGCTTGCCAATAGATAATTCAGATACTTTCTGCCAATGGATGTTAGAATCTTTCAGCCATAATGGCGCAACGGTTATGATGGCACCTGCAACAGGGTTCTACGCAACAGAAGGCAGCGGATTAGACGAGGTAAGAATTGCTTACGTTCTTAACAAACAAAGTCTTGACATTGCAATGGATTGCTTGGAAGCTGGACTTGCCGCATATCCAGGAAGAACCATTTAATCTTGAACAGCACAACTCATAATACAGTAAATACATGCTCGGTTTCTATTAAAGGAACCGAGCTTGTCTTATTACCAGAAAATGCCATTTTTGTTCCAGCTTGGAATACCTTATTGCTTGCTGATGTCCATTTCGGTAAAATAAATCATTTCAGAAGAAACGGAATTGGAATTCCCAATGAAGCGGCAGCGCACGATTACCATCTCCTTGCTCAATTGCTGGAAAATCTTCGACCTGAAAAGGTAATTATTTTGGGCGATTTATTTCACAGCAAAGGCAACATGGATTTGTTTAGGTTGAATGAGTTTTTAGTTCATCATGCGCAAATTCAATTTCAATTGGTGCCTGGCAATCACGATAAAGCTGGCCTGAAACAAATGGCTTCCATGCCAATGGAAATTCTACCAAATTGCTACAATTTAAATGGTTTTTTGCTTTGTCATGATGCCACAGAAATTGATCCCGAACAGACCAATTACATACTTTCTGGACATGTGCACCCAGCCTTTACCCTTGCTGGAAAAGGCCGACAATTCTTGAAGTTGCCCTGTTTTTATTTTACGCCGAAGATGGGTGTATTACCAGCTTTCGGAAATTTTAAAGGGTCTTATGAATTGGAACGCAACTCTGAAACTAGCATTTTTGTTAGTACTGGCAAACAAGTCTATTCTGCATTTCCTTGAGGATCAATTAAAATGAAAGATTATCTTTAACTTTATGACAAAAAATAAAATGAATTTCACTGACAAACATATCGTTGAGACTTATTCAGATCTTTTAGAAGGTCTTAGTTCTACTA
>DAIRTB010000238.1:0-4424 GCA_036804105.1 Bacteroidota bacterium
ATTCTTGCTCAAATCTTTTATAGGGCCATTTATACTTACATTCTTTATTGTTTTGTTCGTTTTAATTGTTCAATTCTTATGGAAATATGTCGATGATTTAGTTGGAAAAGGGTTAGAAACTTCAATTATAATAGAGCTATTATTTTATGCAAGTGCTGCTTTGGTACCGCTAGCGCTTCCTTTGTCTGTTTTATTGGCATCAATTATGACTTTTGGGAATATTGGGGAATATTTTGAACTTACTGCTATTAAATCTTCTGGCATTTCTTTGAATAAATTTATGCTACCCTTAGTTTGGTTTGTGATCTTTATTTCTGTGGGAGCATTTCTATTTTCCAATAATATACTACCAATTGCTAATTTGAAGTTTGGTGCCTTACTATACGATGTTAGGGAGCAAAAACCTGCCCTTCAGTTAAAGGAAGGAATTTTTTATGACGGATTTGATGGTTACCGTATTAGAATCGGCAGTAAAAATAAAGACGATCAGAGTATTCATGATGTTTTAATATATGATCATTCAGACAATAGAGGGAATGTAAAAGTTCTTACTTCTGAGTCGGGAGAAATGTATCAATCTGAAAATAAACGATTTTTGATTTTAAAATTATATAATGGCACCTTGTATGAGGAGGTTATTCCTGAGGTGTATGGAAGTTTGGAGCGGAAGCATATGAGAACCCATTTTGGTGAACAAGAAATTAGATTTGACTTATCTCCTTTCCAATTAGAGCGAACGGATGAGGATCTTTTTAAAAGCCATCAAAATATGCTAAATGTTGTTCAGTTAAAGCATACAATCGATTCCTTATCTATTGATCGGTTAGTACGATATGAAAATGTAAAAAGGTTTATAAGGAATTACTATTTTTGGAAGTCGGATTCTTTATATTTTGAAACTCAAAAAATGGATACAGTTTTAAATGGAAATGTTGCTAGCTGGTATTCTCGAGATAAAGATATTGGTGCACTACAATCAGCTATTGCAAATACACAGACAATACTTGGTTATACCTCTATGCTAGTAAGAGAGAATGAAATAAAAACCGAAAACATAGCTAGATTTATTATTGAATTCCACAGAAAATTTTCACTTTCAATAGCGTGTTTGGTGCTTTTTTTAGTGGGAGCCCCCCTCGGAGCAATCGTTAAGAAGGGGGGACTTGGAATGCCTTTAGTTTTATCAATCTTACTTTTTTTAACTTACTACGTTATTAGTAGTTCTGCAGAGAAGAATGCTAAGTTTGGAGATTTTAATCCAAATTTAGCTATGTGGATTTCAACATTTGTTTTATTACCTATTGGATTATTTTTACTTTACAAAGCAAATACGGAAACTAAGTTTTTCGATTTTGGGGGATTATTTGAGAAACTGAAAATAAATAAAACCAATAAATCTTAATGAAGATTTTGCAACTTGCCAATAGAGTGCCTTGGCCATTAAAAGATGGTGGAGCTATTGGAATTTATAATTTAGCTTTTGGATATGCTTCTAATGGTAGCCAAGTTACCATGTTTGCTTTTAATACTGAAAAGCATAAAATCGATCCAAATAAACTGCCAGGCGAATTTTTGGATATTGTTAAAATACATTCTGTTGTAATTGACACTAGTATTAATTTATTTAACGCAACGAAAAATTTATTTAGCAATGAAGCTTTTCATATAAGTAGATTCGAAAGCGATGATGTGAATAAGGTTCTTAGTTCTTTATTAGAGAGAAATGAATTCGATTTAATTCACTTAGATGGACCATTTTGGGGGTCATATGTTAAACTAGTTAGATCGCTGTCTACGGCAAAGCTTGTGTTAAGAGCCCATAATGTTGAACATCTTATTTGGAAACGAGTAGCTGACGTATCTGCTAATCCATTTAAAAAATGGTATTTAAAAATACAGTCTGAACGCCTAAAGAAATACGAAATTGAGCTTTGTAATAATTTAGACGCAATTATCGCAATAAGCAAAATTGATCAAGACATCCTTAAAAATTTAGGGGTAAGAACTCCGATTCTCATTTCTCCCGCAGGAATTAACACGAACAATTTTCAAGTCAATAATAAGCATTTTAAGCAAATGCAATTTTGTTTTATTGGATCGTTAGACTGGATGCCCAATTTGGAAGCACTTGACTGGCTTTTGGGCACGTTATGGCCACTGGCACATCAACATCATCCAAATATAAAACTTAAAGTTGCTGGTAGAAACATGCCTGATTACTTGAAGAATAGACAGATTAATGGAGTTGAAATTGTTGGAGAGGTTAGTAATGCACACACATTTATGCAAGAAAATGGGGTTTTAATTGTACCACTTCGCTCAGGTTCAGGAATGCGCATAAAGATTTTAGAAGCAATGGCATTGGGAGTACCAATACTTTCTTCTAATATTGGTGTAGAAGGTATTGAGGTTCAGCATGGTAATGAGCTTTTTATTTTTGATGATAAAACTGATTTTTTGACTCAAATTGATTTCATTTTAAAAAATAGCGAAGCAGTTGATCAGGCTAGAAATCAAGCTTTCAAACTAATTGAAACCAATTATGATAATACGAAGGTTGTTAAGAAGCTTCTGACTGATATTAGCTCTTTGTAGACAGATTCGATTTTAAAAGTACAGGTTTTAGACGATATCTAAATTCAATTGAATTTAATTTTTGATCCTTTTTACATACATTTGTGATCAGTCCAAAACCAATCCAAACTACCATTCTTCTAGATGAAATTAATTGAAACAGGAATATCAGGTCTTGTCGTTTTACAACCAAACGTGTGGAAAGATGATCGAGGCTATTTCTTCGAATCTTATAATGCACAAACTTTTTCTTCCTTAGGTCTAGATTTGAATTTTAAACAGGATAATCAGTCTTTTTCCCAAAAGGGAATTTTGAGAGGTTTGCATTATCAAAAAGGGGCCTTCGCCCAAGGAAAACTAGTTCGTGTAATTCAAGGTTCTGTTTATGATGTTGCGGTTGATCTAAGAAAGGAATCGCCCACTTATGGGAAGCATTTTGGAATTATGCTGAGTGAAAGTAATTTTACCATGATGTATGTGCCTCCAGGATTCGCACATGGATTTTCGGTTTTAGAAGACAATACCCTATTCTTATATAAATGTACCGAAGTTTACAACAAAGAATCTGAGGGTGGAATAATTTGGAATGATCCTGATTTAGGAATAGACTGGAAAGTAGAAAATCCAATTCTTTCGGATAAAGATCAGTTGCTTCCAACTTTAAAACATTTTATTTCACCATTTTAGAATTACACATGGAAAAATCAGAAGAAATTTGGGATAGAATATTAAAGTTAAAGGAGAAATTTGATTCTTCTGGACAGGATGTACTTTCCTACCTAGATGGTTTAATGCACGCTGATTATATAACTTACTGGGATTATATTAATTTGGATGTATTGTTAAATCTACAGCAACCTCGAACCCAATTCCCCGACGAGAAAATTTTTATTATTTATCACCAAATAACAGAATTGTATTTCAAGCTAGTTTTGTTAGAATTGGAGCAAATAGCTTTTAACGAACAGTTAGATTCTTCCTTTCTACATGAAAGGATAAAACGATGCAATCGATATTTCGAGAATTTAATTAAATCTTTTGCAGTAATGGTGGATGGGATGGAAGTAGATCAGTTTCTGAAATTCAGAATGGCTTTATTACCGGCTTCAGGATTTCAATCTGCACAGTATAGAAAAATTGAGATTTTTACCACAGATTTCTTACAGTTGATAGATAAGAATCACAGAAAGAATTTCAACGGTAATGAGCCGATAGAAGAAATGATTGAGTTTATTTATTGGAAAGCAGGAGCTACCGAGCTTGCTACAGGTAAAAAAACGCTTACTCTTAAACAGTTTGAAACTAAATATACCAAGGAATTGATTGATCTTGCAGTTTCTTTACGTAAAAAGAATCTTAAAACCAGGGCTCAATTATTTACAGATAGTTCTGATTGGAAAGAAATTAAGACAGAACTTAGAAAATTTGATGAGTATGTAAATATTTTTTGGCCGCTTTCTCATTATAAGTCTGCAGTTAGATATTTACATAAATCACCTGAGGATATTGCTGCAACAGGAGGAACTAATTGGCAAAAGTATTTGCCTCCAAGATTTCAGAAAAGGGTGTTTTTTCCTGATTTGTGGACTGAACAAGAATTAGATCAATGGGGCAGGAAATGGGTTTCTGAAACTTTAAGTGAGTTGAAAGATCAATAGAATTCGGTTTTGAAAAAGGATGATTCTGGTAAGTTATTGCGTTTGTTTCAGCTAATAAACTACTTGGTAAATTCGCCACGTGGTTATACGATGAACGAGTTAGCTGAAATGTTGAAAGTCAGTTATCGAACGGTTTATAGGGATAAGGAAATTCTTGAAAAGACTGGTTTTAAAATTGAACTTACGGCTCAT
>DAIRTB010000239.1:0-783 GCA_036804105.1 Bacteroidota bacterium
GAACCAATTCTACGGGCTTTGCACTAGCAAGCCGCAAGACGTCTAGGGCTACATTATTTTCGCTACTTAGCGTGCATGCTTCCCAACGATCTCGGTTGATAAAACCATTCAATAAATTCAAACCAACAACATCGTTTCTAGAAACTCCATACGTTTGATTGGCAGCTAAAGAAGTTTTAACTATTGACAAAAAGTAGCAAACGCCATCTCTTGGAATAAAATGTTGAAGGTTTATTGTGGAATCGTCGTAATTCAGGTCGAAAACCAAATCGAAGCCAGCAAAATCTGAGGGCGAGGTTGGTCGCTCAGTTTGATGGGTAAACTCGTGAAATGTATCAGCGAAGGCAGCCTTTAGTTCATTGAACCTTTCGGTGGCTCCGATTGCACAAATGCGCATATCTTGTAACTTTGAAATTGAAACGCAAATATATTAGAATGAACAAGCAAATAGTAGAAACAAATAACGCACCTGCGCCGATTGGTCCATATTCTCAGGCCGTAATTTTCGGGAACATGTTGTATTTATCTGGACAAATAGCCCTAAACCCCGCAAATGGCGAATTGGTTATGGATAATATAAGTACTGAAACAGAGCAGGTTATGGAAAACATTGGTGCGGTTTTAAAAGCAGCGGGCTACGGTTTCGAGCATATTATAAAAACCAGCATCTTTTTAAGCAGCATGGATAATTTTAACGCAGTTAACACCGTATACGGCAAATACTTCAGCTCCAATTTCCCAGCTAGAGAAACCGTAGAAGTTTCTAAGTTGCCCAAAGGCGTT
>DAIRTB010000239.1:793-3001 GCA_036804105.1 Bacteroidota bacterium
CAAAATGTAAAATACATTTCTTCACATCTATTTTTTCAAGAATTGAGGAAAAATCTTTATACTTGCTAATGCTTTAAATATTTCGAACATAATATTTAACTTTAACTCGTTTGAAAATGAAAATTTTGAAATTCTTTTTATTCTCCTTCCTTTTATTTATAACAGGTTGCAAGTCTCATGAAAACGCTTATTCTTTCAAAGAAGAAGTATTTGACTTAACATCTTCTAAAGATAAGTTTCGTTTCTTAGAAAAGATAAGTGCTATTGTGTCTACAGACGGTAATAAGATTTCTCTAGCAGAAATTGAAGTTAAAGAAGGCATTGATTTAGGTAATGATAAACGATACAATTATATTTTGATGAAAGACCTTGTGAAGGGCTACAATATTGCAATAGTTGTGTTGAATGGTGGAAATAAATACAAAATTTTAGAGAATCGAATAGTTTCCTGTTTCGGAGAGTCAGATTGTAAACCTGAACTTTTCAATGGAAAATGGACATGTGATAATGGTTTAGAAACTTATAAATGCAAAAAAACTGTAACAATTTTAGAGTGAAACTGCATGTCTAAAATTTACCAAAATTTCCTTATTTTTGAATAAAAACAATGGGAATCTCACTCACAAACAAAGCTATCGATAAATATTTCAGACTACTGTCACGTTTAGATAATAGTTCGAAAAGAAAGTTGATTGTAAAACTTACCGAATCAATTGAAGTGAAAGACGAAAAGGATTTTAATCTTAGAGATCTATATGGAGCATGGGAAGACTCAAGAGATTCCGATGAAATTATCAAAGAAATTAAAGAATCTAGGGTAGAAAAGGATAAAATTATTAAGTTTTAATGATTTATTTGCTTGATACAAATATATGCATTCACTTTTTTCGTGGAAAATTTAATACAATTGAAAAACTTCAAGAAGTTAGGTTGGAGAACTGTGCAATTTCAGAAATTACCTTAGCAGAACTTGTATTTGGTGCTGAATACAGTGATAACCCTGCAAAAAATCATAACATAATTGATGAGTTTGTCAAACAAATTACCATTATTCCAATCTACAATTCTATTTATTTATATGGAAAAGAGAAAGCTAGACTACGAAAAGCTGGTAACATAATAAGTGACTTTGACTTGATGATTGGGTGTACCTCAGTTGAAGCTAATCTGATAATGATTACTGAGAATATTGATGAGTTTAAGAGAATCTCAAATATACAAATTGAAAATTGGGTAAATAGAACCAGATAAAACCACCCCAAAAACCAAAAAAGCTGGCAAATGCCAGCTTTCTTTTTTGGAGGTCGAGAGCGGATTCGAACCGCTGTACAAGGTTTTGCAGACCTCTGCCTAGCCGCTCGGCCACTCGACCATTTTTCAATGGACTGCAAATGTAACTAGAATTACAATTTATCGCAATTTTTTAGTTTAAATCTTTGCAGAAATTTAATTTCAGCAAAATATCATCTTCAATAAAGTAGATGAAAACATTTTAAAGTCCACTAAATAATATTTCCTACCGCAAGTTGCTATAAACAGCCTGAACATCGTCGTCTTCTTCAATGCGCTCTAAAAGTGCTTCCACTTCTTCGGCTTGCTCGTCGGTAACATCTGCGAAACTGCTTGGCACACGTTCGTTACGAGAACTCAACAATTCGTACTTCGACTCGTCTAAGTATTTCTGCATGGTGCCAAATTCAGTAAAAGGGGTGTAGATAATCACTTCACCATCTTCCTCGAAAACTTCTTCTGCGCCGTAATCGATCAATTCGAATTCAAGATCTTCAATTGAAACACCATCGGTTTTGATGCTGAAAACCGCTTTTCTATCGAAAATAAAATCTAAAGACCCAGTTTTACCTAAGTTACCTCCAAACTTGGTAAAATAACTACGCACATTGGCAACTGTTCTAGTTGGGTTATCGGTAGCGGTTTCAACCAAAACAGCAACGCCATAAGGCCCGTAACCTTCGTAAACAACCTCAGCGTAATCACGCTCATCTTTTCCAGCAGCTTTTTTAATGGCGGCCTCTACCCTATCTTTTGGCATATTGAGGGTTTTGGCATTCTGAATGGCCACCTTCAAACGAAGATTTGCCACAGGTTCTGGTCCACCAGCTTTTACTGCCATGGCAATCTCTCTGCCTAAACGGGTAAACGCTTTACCAATTTTATCCCAACGGGCCATTTTTTTGCCCTTACGTTTTT
>DAIRTB010000239.1:3011-4050 GCA_036804105.1 Bacteroidota bacterium
TGTTTCGAATGCCCTACCCATATAGATAAATTATACTTGTTCTTTTTTGCTTGCAAATATAACCAAAGGTGTAAAATTTCGGTTTGAATAGCCTCAGAAATGTAGTTTTGCTTAAATTGCAACTCATCGTTTTATAAAAAGGCATGAAAAAAGTTCTATCGCACATTCTTACCCCAATTTATTTCATACTTTTCGGTAGTAGTTTATTGTTTTTTCATGTGGTACAAGTAGTGGCTTATAATTTGTTTGGCTATAATGCACAACAGAAAACCATTATATGGTTAAACTTTTGCCTTCACAACAGCTTATTGGCTTTGGGCACCAACATGAAATTTGTAATTAAGGCCGATTTAAAACCCAACACGCCATACATTTTCGTGGCCAATCATCAGAGCATGAACGATATACCTGCCATGATTCTGAACTTGGGCAAGTACAAACCCATCTTTATCGCTAAAAAAGAATTAGGTAAAGGTGTACCCAGTATTTCTTACAACATGCAAAAAGGCGGTGCCGTTGGGATTGATCGAAACAATCCACAACAAGCTAGATCTGCAATTGAACAATTGGCGAAAAGAATGCAAAAAGAGCGTGTTTCTACTACAATTTTCCCAGAAGGTACTCGTGCAAAAGACGGTGTTCTAAAGAAATTTCAGGTTGGAGGATTAGCCACTTTGATAGAAAATTGTCCAGACGCTGTGGTTATTCCAATCGCTATTAAAGGTTCTTGGGGATTGCTGCGATACGGAAAATACCCCTATTCTGCTGGTGAAAGCATTACTTGGACAGTTCTACCAGCCATTGACAAACTTAATAAAAGTCCAGATCAGCTGATGGAGGAAATAAAGCTGAAGATTTCGGAGTGGATTTAGGTAGAGATAGGGCGTGCAAAGAGAAGGGAAATGCGCTGTCTATCAGAGACAGGGCATGCCCTGTCTCTAAATGGTTAAAAACCTCTCTTATTAGCGAAGGGCTTTACCCTTCCCTATGATATGTCACCCGCTTCGGGGCTCGGACGGGTCTGGGCTGGCGCATTTGA
>DAIRTB010000239.1:4060-4423 GCA_036804105.1 Bacteroidota bacterium
AGAGACAGGGCATACCCTCTCTACCTTGGTTGAAAACCTCTCGTATTAGCGAAGGGCTTTACCCTTCGCTATGATATGTCACCCACTTCGGGGCTCCGGCGGGTCTTGCTGGCGCATTTGAGCCTTCTAAGATTATGCGTTTTACATTTAAAAGTCCGCCGTAGGCGAGATGAAATATCTTAGCATAGGTTGAAGGCCTATGCTAACATGCAAAAGCAATCCATCAAATTTCATGTATCAATTTCCTCCATTTGAAAATGGAGGAAATTGGTTCAATCTTCAAAAATTAACATAAATTTAACAATACCCAAAAAACCCAAAAAAATGCATGTTTAGAACAATAATTATGCAGTTAGAAAAAAA
>DAIRTB010000240.1:0-4401 GCA_036804105.1 Bacteroidota bacterium
CCTCTGCCTTGCTCAGTTTAAGGTCTCGCAATTTTTCCCAATATTCAAAAGTGTGGGTTGCTTGAATATCGCTTATTTCTATTTTTTTTGGCTGATGAAAGTGAGTAGAATTTAAAGTGCCTTCGTACAATACTTGTTCCGGTATTAACTCATATTTCAGCATCGGAAATCGATGACCTTCTGGCAGCGGATGGCTATAATTCTTATGGAAGGCTACTTTCAAGTGAATATTTACAATAATTAAGGCAATTTGTTTGCGCTGTAAAAGTAATACCAATCAATTTCGTTTCTTTGTATTTATGCGTTTAGTTTATGTTTTAGTAATCGCCACATTGGCATTAAGTGCTTGCAAGAGCAAAAAGAATCAAGTTGGTGAAAATGGGAAAGAACAAATTCAACCCAAAGTCTTGGTAAATCCATTCGAAAATCAAGATAGAAAAGAATGGCAGCAACCAGAAATGTTTATTGCGGCTTTAAATCTACAACCTGGACAAAGCGTTGCCCACATCAACTCCGATGGATACCTTACCTATTACCTTGCGCAAGCTGGGGCAAGAGTTTGGGTGTATCCACAAGACGAAATGTTTGCTAGCAGAATGCAAGAAACTTTTGGAACTCAAAAAAAAGATTTCTCTGAAATTACCCTCCGAGGTATAAAAAATGCCCCGATGCTTACACTTCCTGAACCTGTAGATTATATTCTCTTCGAGCATGCTTTGGGTGACATTAAAAATCTAACCGGCTATTTAAGTAATGTAAAGGAAAACTTAAAGTCTGAAGGGAAAATCGTGATTCTAGAGTTTAAAAACCAAGCATTGGCAACAAAATACAAGAAGGCAACGCTGTTAAATTTCTCAGAATTTAAGCGTGCCGCACAGAATTTGAATTTACAATTCGTTGGCGAATTTGATGGCCTACCCATGCAGGTGATATATTTTTATACGCAGTAGTAATGTAGATGTTTGATTTTAGATGTTGGATGTTGAATGTTGAATGTTGGATGTTGGATGTTGGATGTTGGATGTTGCTGGCGCATAAATAAGTCGCACGGCCGTGCACCTCTACATGAATGGGTATTTTTAACAATCGGGCGAATGCAATTCTCCCCTACGTATATGACAACTCATTATCCATTATCAATCCTCTATTATCAATTGAATACGTGCTAACCAATCAAAAATTAACCATCAAAAATCAATAATCAATTCACAGTCTCAAGTACCCCAACATTACCGCACTGCTAACCGCCGCATTTAAAGATTCTGCTTTGCCGAAGGCTGGGATTTTAATGCGCTGATTGCACAATGCGGCAACTTCGGCAGAGATTCCGTGCGACTCGTTTCCAAAAACCAAAGCAATATGATCAGTTCTGAGGGTGATTTCTCGTATGTCATCGCCATCTAAAAAAGTGCCAACTATGGGAATTTCTGCATTGTGTGTTTGTGCTTGAAGCTCTGAGAAGGTGAGGTACTGAAAATTCATTCTGAAAGCAGAACCCATGGCCGATTGCAGCACTTTCGGATTGTACCAATCCACACAATCGTTCACACAAAAAATGGAATCAACCCCAAACCAATCGGCAGTTCTAATAATGGTGCCCAAATTTCCTGGATCTTTAATGCCATCTAAAATAAGACATAGTCCATCCATTTTGAGCACATTAGTTGGTTTAATTTGGGCAACTGCCAGAATTCCTGGAGGTGTTTTCATGGTAGAAAGTCGCTCCATATCTTTTTCTGCAACTGGCGTTAAAGGGGTTTTCAGAGAACTTACTACCTCAACTTCTTGCTCTATAAAGGCATGCGTGGCAAAAACTTCGATATCTGAATAATCATTTTCGAGCAATTCTAAAACCATTTTGCGGCCTTCAACCTTAAATAGTTGCAGTTCTTCTCTATTTTTTTTAAGATCTAGGCCAGCAATTACCTTAATTTGCGTTTTAGTTATCATGACTTTTTCTAAGCGAGTTGCAAATTTCGTTATTTTAGGTGCGCTAACGCTAATAATCCAGTCGTGCGGTGTAAATAAATTTATTGCCGAAGACGATTCAATTATTAAAGAACATGAAATTAAAGGCATTTCAAAAAACGAAGCTTCAAGAATTGAAGCCTATTTAAGACCAAAAGCCAACCGAACATTGCTTTATTTTACTAGGCCAAATCTTTGGGCATATTTATGGGCTGAGCAGGGAAAGGAAAAAAGATTTAAAACAGCACTTAGCCGTTCAATGGGAGAGGCGCCAGCCTATTTCAACGAATCAGTTATCGAACAAAATAATAAAATTATTACCCAGTTTCTTTTTGATGAAGGCTATTTTAACGCCGAGGTAAGTGCTAAATTCAAAACAAAAAGGAAGAAAACAAGCATTACCTACACCATAATTCCCAACAGACAATTCAAAATAGATTCTATTATATATCAAATGCCCGTTGGCGAGGTTGCCACCGAAATTTTGAATATGCAAAAAAATACTTTGCTTAAACCTGGCGATGCCTACAATTTGAAAAACCTTGACAAAGAGCGAGAACGAATTGCCAGTAACCTAAAAAACAATGGCTACTTCTATTTTGGAAAAGACTTTATCAATTTTGTTTTAGATACACTAAGCGAGAACGGTTTGGTTAAGGTTCGTTTCCAAATTAAGCAACCAAAACAAGGGTATCTTTTTCAGAAGTTTGAATATGATACCATCATTATCAATACAGCTTTTTCGTTTGGTAAATCGCCTTATGCATTGTTGGATACCGTTTATCAAAACGGCTTAACCTACATTCAACCTTACAACAATGATCTTAAACGCAGAACTGTAGAGGGTGTGATTAACATAAGACGGGGATATGAATACAACGAAGATGAGTACCGCAAATTCCAGCAGCGGATTGCAGATTTAGGCGTTTTTGGCTACCAAAATTTTCAGGTAACCCCCAAAATTGGAGATACCGCCAATTATCTGAATGTTTATGCTGCGTTAATAAAAGAAAAAAAAAGGAACTTAGCATTCTCTTTCGAGGGCTCGACCAATGCCACTGCGAATCTTGGTATTCAGGGAAATACTAAACTGATTAACCGTAATTTTTTTAGAGGTGCTGAGCGTTTAGAAATTGGCATCAATGGTGGTATTGAATCTCAACCGATTCTTAATCCTACTGAAACCAATAGAAACAACTTATACTTCAACACCACAGAATTTGGGGTGAATGCAGTCTTGTTTATCCCAAGATTCATATTTCCAGCAACCTTGGTTAAAACAAGTACATCGGTGCTTAGTCCGCAAACGCTTGTATCGCTGTCCTACGCTCAACAGAATAGATTAGATTACGATCGTGCAATTGCAGCTCTAAAATATGGTTTCGAATGGAATTTCGGCAACAAGAAATTGGGCTACTTTCCATTGGTTGTTAACTTAGGACGAACTACTAGAATAGACTCTCTATTGCTAACTGTTTTAGATAATATAAACGACCCATTTTTGCGATTCAGCTTCACCAATCACTTAACCAATGCTGCCAACTTTGTTTACTTTGCCGATTATCCAGTAACTGATTCTAGAAAGCACCCCGGGTCAATTCGCTTTTCTGTTGAATCTGCAGGGCAGCTATTAAACTTGGCATATCTTGCTTTCAACAAAGAACAAAACGAAGATTTTAGGAAATTTTTTGGTCTCCCCTACTTTCAATACCTAAGATTCGATACCGATTTGCGGAAAAATCTTTTGCTGAATAATGGCAATATTGTGGCACTCAGGTTTTTTGGTGGAGTTGGATTAACCTTCAACAATTTCAACACAATGCCCATAGAAAAACGGTTTATTGCTGGAGGAAACAACAGTATGCGTGGTTGGCAGGCAAGAACCCTTGGTCCAGGAAACTACAATGCCTACAGCAACCAAAGAATAGACCAATTTGGCGAGTTTAGATTAGAAGGAAATGCAGAATATCGTTTTAAGTTAACAAAGGCGTTAGAGCTAGGCTTGTTTACCGATATTGGCAACATTTGGGTAAGAAACGATACAGCCTCTCAAAAAGAACCTTACGTAAATTTCCAATTCAATAAATTTTATAAAGATTTAGCTGTTGGTTCTGGTTTTGGTGTGCGTTATGATTTCTCGTTTTTCATCATCAGAGTCGATCTCGGCTTAAAAGTTAGAGACCCCGCCTTTAAAACTGGAGAAACTTGGGTTATTGGCAATTTGTTTAACAAGAATTGGAGGTCTTCAGATTGGGTGAACGATTTAAATCCAGGAGCCACCCCCACAAATAGTTATCAATTCTTCGTGCCAAGTTTAGCCATTGGGTATCCGTTTTAACGGTTAATACCCATACCAATCTTTCCAAAGATTCAGAAGGGTTTTCTGCATTTCCTGCTCTCGTGCATTCTTTCCAGGCTTATACAATTGGGTTT
>DAIRTB010000241.1:0-749 GCA_036804105.1 Bacteroidota bacterium
AGTAGTTTCTTACGCCGTTGGATTAACCGTAGAATTTATCTTTGCCAGTATGCGTCGCCACCCAGTAAACGAAGGTTACTTAGTTTCTGGAATGTTGATACCCTTAATAATGCCAGCATCTATTCCTTTATGGATGGTTGCAGTTGCCTCAGCGTTTGCGGTTATCTTTGCAAAAGAAGTTTTTGGTGGAACTGGAATGAATATTTTGAACGTAGCACTTACTGCTCGTGTATTTATATTCTTTGCTTATCCAACTTTCATTTCTGGTGAAGTTTGGATTGCTGAACAAGGTGATGCTTATTCTGGTGCAACAGCTTTAGCTCGTTCGATTTCAGGGCCGGAAAGTTTGCTAGTATCTAATAATAACCCAGTAACTACAATGGATATGTTCTTAGGATTTATTCCTGGTTCAATCGGTGAAACTTCTAAAATTGCCATTTTATTAGGTGCATTAATTTTAGCTGTAACTGGAATTGGAAGTTGGAAAATTATGGTTTCTGTAATGTTAGGTGCGGCTCTTATGGGCTTAGGGTTTAATGCAATGGGACTAAACGAATTTATGCGAGTTCCTTTTTACTACCATTTAATTATGGGTGGTTTAGCTTTTGGAGCAGTATTTATGGCCACTGACCCAGTTACTGCAGCACAAACAGAAAGAGGCAAATGGATTTATGGATTGCTTATTGGAATTCTAGCAGTTTTAATTAGAGTTGTAACAGGGGAAGCATCAAACCTTTCATTAATAGTTC
>DAIRTB010000241.1:759-4390 GCA_036804105.1 Bacteroidota bacterium
GGAAAGTGGATTTACGGTTTGTTAATTGGTATCCTAGCAGTATTAATTAGAGTTGTAAACCCAGCTTACCCAGAGGGAATTATGTTGGCCATTCTTTTAATGAATGTGTTTGCACCACTTATTGATCATTATGTTGTACAAGGAAATATTAAAAGGAGGTTAACTCGTGCGTAGTAATAATTTTGTATTAATTTTTGCAGTGGTTACCACCATTATTGCTGCAATACTTTTGGCAACAGCGGCAACCTTATTAAAGCCAAACCAAGATGCCAATGTTTTAATGGAAAAACAGAAAAATATCCTAAAAGTAGTTGGTATAGTACCAGATGAAAAACAGGTGGCTGATATCTTTAACCAGAGAATTGAATCTAAAGTAGTAGATGCGGAAGGTAATGAGGTTACAACTGTTGAGGCCTTTGATGTTGATTTAATAACCGAGAAAAAGCTTAAGTCAAAGAATCCAAATCATAAACTAAATTACCCAATTTATATTTTTACTGAAGATAATGGAGACAAAAAGTACATCCTTCAATTATCAGGTGTTGGATTATGGGGCCCAATTTGGGGATATGTAGCTTTAAATAGCGATGGCAAGACAATTGCTTCTGCTATTTTCGATCACAAAGGTGAAACACCTGGCTTGGGTGCAGAAATTGCAACAACAGATTTTGCTGAACAATTTACCAATTTAGAAGCCATAGACAACCAAGGAAATATCCCAGTTAAAGTTGTAAAAAATGGCACTGAGAAAAATTACGAAAACAGAGTTGATGGCATTTCAGGCGGAACAATTACTTCAGTTGGTGTTAGCAACATGCTTCAACAAGACATTAAATTTTACATGCCTTACCTTCAAAAACAAAACAAGAACTCATGAGTACAACAGAAATAATAGTTGAAGAAGTAGAGAAAAAACCACTAATTGGTAAGAAAGAAAGAGCTCTACTAGTAGATCCACTCTCAGACGATAACCCGATTACGGTTCAAGTTTTGGGTATTTGTTCCGCATTGGCGGTAACAACCCAATTAAAACCATCTATTGTAATGGCAATTTCAGTGCTCGCTGTAATGGCTGCTTCAAATGTAATTGTATCCTTAATTAGAAACATCATTCCCAACAGGATTAGGATTATTGTGGAATTAACAGTAATATCTGTGCTCGTTATTTTGGTGGATCAAGTGCTTAAGGCTTACATGTACGATGTTAGCAAGCAGTTGTCTGTTTTTGTGGGACTAATCATAACCAATTGTATTGTAATGGGTAGATTAGAAGCTTTTGCCATGGCAAACAAACCTTTCCCATCACTTTTAGATGGAATTGGTAACGGTCTTGGATATGGTGCAATTTTAATCCTAGTTGCATTCTTTAGAGAATTATTGGGCTCTGGTAATCTTTATGGATTTAAAATTATGCCAGAAGCCTATGTTAACAATGGATTAATGTTAATTCCTGCAGGAGCATTATTTGTAGTGGGTGTTATTATCTGGGTTCAACGTTCAATCAATAAAAGATTTGAGGAGGCTTAATTATGTTATTCAATTTTGTAGATTTAATAAGCATTTTTGTTCGTTCGATATTTATCGACAACATGATTTTTGCCTACTTCTTAGGCATGTGCTCTTACCTAGCAGTTTCTAAAAACGTAAAAACAGCAATTGGTCTTGGAGCAGCAGTGGTTTTCGTTTTAGGATTAACAATTCCCTTAAACTGGTTGCTCATAAACAAAGTCTTAAAACCAGGAGCACTTACTTGGATTTCAGAAGATTTTGCTACGGTAGATTTGTCATTCCTATCTTTCATTATGTTCATTGCTATTATTGCTTCATTTGTGCAATTAGTAGAGATGGTTATTGAAAAAGTTTCACCAGCACTTTATGGCAGTTTGGGTATTTTCTTGCCATTAATTGCGGTAAATTGTTCCATTTTGGGAGGCTCTTTGTTCATGCAAGAAAGAGACTATTTATTTGGCGAGGCTGTTGCTTTTGGTTTAGGTTCAGGGGTTGGCTGGTTTGTAGCAATTGTGGCAATTGCAGCTATTAGACAAAAAATACGTTATTCGAATGTTCCAGCACCATTAAGAGGTTTAGGTATAACCTTCATTATTACTGGTTTAATGGGCATTGCATTTATGAGTTTCTTAGGTATTAATCTTTAAATTTTATTTATGATTTTTTTAAGTACAATGAACATAATAATGCTAAGCGTAGTATCGTTTACTTTTGTAATTTTGGTGCTTGTTTTAGTTTTGATGTACGCACAAAAGAAACTTGTGCCATCAGGAGAAGTAAGAATTGTAGTTAATGGTGATGAGGCAAACGCAATCATAACCAACTCAGGTTCTAATTTATTAACCACCCTTTCAAATGCAAAGTTATTTTTACCCTCAGCTTGTGGTGGTGGTGGTACTTGCGCTATGTGCAAATGCCAAATTACTGAAGGTGGGGGCGAACTTTTAGAAACAGAAAAAGGTCACATAAATCGTAAACTTGCTGCTGATAACTGGAGACTTGCATGCCAAGTAAAGGTTAAAGAAAACATGAAAATTCAAGTTCCAGCAGAAATTTTCGGGATTAAGAAATGGGAATGCGAAGTAGTTTCTAACTACAACGTGGCATCTTTCATTAAAGAATTCGTGGTAAAACTTCCTGAAGGTGAAAACTTAGATTTCGAAGCAGGTGGATATATCCAAGTAGACGTTCCTAAGATTACAGTAGATTTCAAAAATATCGATATTACTTCACACCCTAGAATGGGCAAAGCTCCAGACGAATTTAGACCTGAGTGGGATAAATTTAAGCTTTGGGATCTTAAAATGGTAAATCCTGAACCAATCTTCAGAGCTTATTCCATGGCGAATCACCCAGCTGAAGGAAATATTGTAATGTTGAATATCCGTATTGCTACACCACCTTGGGATAGAGCAAACAACGGTTGGATGAAAGTAAATCCAGGTATTTGCTCTTCTTATGTGTTTGATCAAAAACCTGGCGACAAAGTGGTTATTTCTGGCCCATATGGAGAATTTCACATTAAGCCAACCAAAAACGAAATGATTTACGTTGGTGGTGGTGCAGGTATGGCGCCATTGCGTTCTCACATCTTCCATTTATTCCACACCTTGAAAACGACTGATAGAAAAGTTAGTTACTGGTATGGTGGTAGATCTAAACGTGAGTTGTTTTATATTGAGGATTTCAGAGCCATTGAAAAAGAATTCCCGAATTTCAAATTTCATATTGTGTTATCAGAACCACTTCCAGAGGATAACTGGAAAGTTCAAAAAAATATGGAAGATACAGAGGGTGATGGATTTGTTGGCTTTGTACATCAAGCTTTAATAGACAATTACTTGATCAAACATAAAGAGCCAGAAGAGATAGAATTCTACTTCTGTGGGCCTCCAATGATGAATGCAGCCGTTCTTAAAATGGTTGACGATTGGGGAGTTCCACCAGAGAATGTATCGTTCGATGATTTCGGCGGTTAGAAAAAAGAGCTACTTCGGTAGCTCTTTTTTTTGTGGATGCTTTTGTAGAACCTATTGCTTTTGAACATGAATATTTCGGGTAATCAAACACGGGACAACATCACCAGAAAAAAAAATTTAAAAGAAATATACAGTTTACATTC
>DAIRTB010000242.1:0-4371 GCA_036804105.1 Bacteroidota bacterium
ATGGTAGGCAATGCATCAACATAAGTAGATTTTAGTTTTTGCAAAGATCTAAATTCCAATACTTTGGCTGGCATATCGTGTTTCATAGCCAAGGCTGTTAACACTTCTTCGTCGGTTTTGTATTGGCCGGTTTTGGTTTTCTTTGCCTTCGGATCTAATTTCAATAAATCGAACAGCACCTCTCCTAGTTGTTTTGGAGATGCAATGTTGAATTTGGTACCCGCCAACTCATACACTTCGAGTTCCAACTTTTTAATATCGGTTTCTAATTCTTTAGAATAAATTTTCAAGGCATCAACATCTATGTTTACACCTGTTAACTCAATTGCAGCTAAAACTTGCATAAGCGGCATTTCCACTTCTTCGAACAATTTTTTAACGCCAGTTTCTGCTAAACGTGGTTCGAAAAGGTGTTTCAGGCGAAGGGTAACATCTGCATCTTCTGCTGCGTAGCGAGCAATTTCTGCCAAAGGTACATCTTGCATACTGCCCTGATTCTTCCCCTTTTTGCCGATCAATTCAGTTATAGAAATGGGCTTGTAATTCAAGTACGTTTCTGCGAGATAATCCATATTGTGGCGCATGTCCGGCTCAATGAGGTAATGCGCCAACATGGTATCGAAAAGTTTGCCTTTAACTGCTATTTGATATTGCGCCAAAACCTGAATATCGAACTTAAGATTTTGGCCAGATTTAGCACAATTTTCATCCTCTAAAACAGGTTTAAAAATGGCGAGTTGAGCAAGCGCAATGTTTCTATCCTGAGAAATGGGTACATACCAAGCTTCACCCGGAACAATGGCGAAAGATAATCCTACCAAGTTACAGGTTATGGGGTCGAGACTTGTGGTTTCAGAATCGAAACAGAAATCGCCAGATTTAGATAGTAATACCGCTAGCTCTTGCATTTCTGAAAGTTCTGAGCAAATTTTATATTCAGTAACCCAAGTAGTATGCGATTCTAATTCGCCTGGAAAAGTTTCAAGTTGAGTTTCGAAGGTTTCTGTTGGAGCATAATTAGAATCGCCAAAAAGATCTAGTTGACCTGTAGGGTTTTGGGGTTTAGCTGCAATTATATCCTCACCAAAAATACGCTTACCTAAAGTTCTGAACTCCAATTCTCTGAAAAGTTCTAGAAGTTCTTCTTTGTTTGGCTCTTCCATTATCAGATTAATATCTTCGAAAACGATGGGAACTTCTGTATTGATAGTGGCCAAGCGTTTAGAAAGCAAACCTTGTTCTTGAAAGTTTTCTAAATTTTCTTTTTTCTTTCCAGTGAAGTCTTTGAGGTTGGCAAAAATATCTTCCATAGAACCATATTTCTGAACCAGGTCTTTAGCAGTTTTTTCGCCGATGCCCGGAACGCCAGGAATATTGTCGGATGCATCGCCCCAAAGTCCGAGAATATCGATTACTTGTTTTGGGTAATCGATGCTCCACTTCGCTAAAATTTCTTTCACACCCAGAATTTCCACCTCGTTGCCCATACGTGCAGGCTTATACATGTAAACGTTTTCACGTACGAGCTGACCGAAATCCTTATCGGGTGTCATCATAAAAGTGGTATAACCTCTTTCTGATGCCTGCCAAGCAATGGTGCCGATTACATCGTCGGCTTCGTAGCCATCCATGGCAATTACAGGGATATTGAAAGCTTCCACTACCTTTCTAATGTAGGGCAATCCATGGCGAAGGGCTTCCGGCATTTCTTGTCGTTGCGCCTTGTATTTTTCGTATTCGATGTGGCGTGCCGTTGGTGCAGAAGTATCGAAAACCACCGCAATATGCGTTGGGGCTTCTTTATTGAGCAATTCCAGTAAGGTGTTTGTGAACCCAAAAACCGCACTTGTATCTAAACCTGTTGAAGTTACTCTGGGAGCCTTATTCATTGAAAAGTATGCTCTGTATGCCAGCGCCATGCCGTCGAGTAAAAAAAGCGTATTGTTAGAAGCCATGCTGTAAAGTTATAGGTTTTGGTAATTTGGAACACAAAAAGATGGAATAGCAGGGCACATCATCACCCGTAAAAAAAGAAAAAATAGACGGAGAGGGTGTTTATAATGCGATAAAGAATAAGAACTGCTTCAAAAACAAGGTTTTAGAAATTATATTTTGGATGAGAGTTTGCTTTCTAAAACCTTTTCCCTATTTTTGTGGACTTTTTTAAAATCAAAATCAGTTAAGTGAATACGTTAAGTTACAAAACTGTCTCCGCCAACAAGCAAACTGTTGAGAAAAAATGGTATCTGGTAGATGCCGAGCAGGAGATTGTGGGACGTTTAGCTACAGTGGTTGCCGCAGTATTAAGAGGCAAGCACAAAGTAGACTTTACTCCGCACGTAGACTGTGGTGATAATGTAATTATTATCAACGCAGACAAGATCCGTTTCACAGGCAATAAAATGTCTGAGAAATCTTATTTCTTCTATTCGGGTTACCCGGGTGGAAAGAGATTTGCTACACCTTTAGAATTATTGAAGAAACGCCCTACTTATGTAGTTGAGAAAGCTATCAAGGGTATGTTACCGAAAAATCGTTTGGGTGCTGAGATGTTCCGTAATCTACATGTTTATGTAGGTGCAACACATCCACACATTGCTCAACAACCAATTCCACTTCCAATTTCTAAAGCGTAAAAATGCAAGTAGTAAACAAAATTGGCCGTAGAAAAACGGCAATTGCACGCATTTACATGAAACCGGGAACGGGAGAAATTACAGTAAATGGCAGAGCATTCACAGAGTATTTTCCATTGGCTCCACTACAAATTGAAGCCCTTAAGCCTTTCGAAATTACCAACACAAAAGGACAGTTTGATTTGAAAATCAACGTTAACGGTGGTGGTATTGCAGGCCAAGCTGGCGCTATTAAAATGGCATTGGCAAGAGCATTAGATGCTGAGAACCCAGAATTCCATTCTGCTCTTAAAGCAGAAGGATTATTTACCAGAGACCCTCGTATGGTTGAACGTAAGAAATTTGGTCGCAGCAAAGCAAGAAAGAGATTTCAATTTAGTAAACGTTAAGATCAGGAGGTTAAAACAATGGCAAGAACAACATATCAAGAATTACTTGACGCCGGTGTACATTTTGGTCACCTTAAACGTAAGTGGCATCCAAGAATGGCTCCATACATTTTTATGGAAAAGAACGATATCCACATCATAGATTTGAACAAAACATTGGTTATGCTAGAAGATGCTGCCAATGCGATGAAACAAATTGCGAAATCTGGTAGAAAAGTGCTTTTTGTGGCTACAAAGAAGCAAGCAAAAGAAATTATTGCAGCTGAAGCACGCCGCTTAAACATGCCTTACGTTACAGATAGATGGTTGGGTGGAATGCTTACCAACTTTAGTACTGTTCGTAAGAGTATCAAGAAAATGAGCAGCATCGATAAGATGGAAGCGAATGGAACTTGGGCCACTTTAAACAAAAAAGAAAGATTAACCATTACCAGAGAGCGTGAGAAATTAGAGCGTGTACTTGGTGGTATTGAAGATTTGAGCCGCTTACCAGCAGCTTTATTCATTGTGGACATTAAGAAAGAACACATTGCAGTTAAAGAAGCTCAGAAATTAAATATCCCAACAATTGCTTTGGTAGATACCAACTCTGATCCTACTTTGGTTGATTTTCCTATTCCGGCAAACGACGATGCTACTAAATCTATCCAACTAATTATGTCTGTTATAATGAAGGCAGTAGAAGAAGGTATGGAAGAACGTAAGCACGACAAAGATACTGTTGAAGAAGAGGCTCCAGAAGAAGTAGTAGAAAAAGATGCTCCAGTTGCTGAAGCATCGGTAGCTGCTACAGACGATGAAGTTGAAACGGATACGACGGCCGAACCTGAAGAAGAAGCTTAATAGCATAACAAGGTTGGCCAAATGGCCAACCTTCTATTTTTAAACATAACTCTCCTTAATAAAAACATAACATGAACATTACAGCAGCCGATGTGAACAAATTGCGTCAATCAACTGGCGCCGGTATGATGGATTGCAAAAATGCCTTGGTAGAAGCCAATGGCGATTTCGAAGAAGCAGTTCTTATTCTTCGTAAAAAAGGTCAGAAAGTGGCCGCAAAACGTGCAGACAACGCAACTTCTGAAGGAACAATTTTAGTACACCTAAGCGGAGACAAAACAAATGCTAAACTTTTAGCACTTGCTTGCGAAACTGAGCCTGTTTCTAAAGTAGACGATTTTAAAAACCTTGCTAATCAAATATTAGAAGTAGCAGTTAATACCAATGTTGCTGATAGCACTGCTTTATTAGCTGAGAAAATGACGGATGGCAGAACAGTTGAAGAAACAATTACCGAACTAGTAGGTAAAATTGGCGAGAAAATTGTTATTTCTTCTTACCTT
>DAIRTB010000243.1:0-4365 GCA_036804105.1 Bacteroidota bacterium
GTAGGGTAGGTGTACATCATCAACTTTTTGAAGATGTCTGTTTTTACCAGTTCTGCATTACCAATAACCGTTTGTAAACGTCTGGCATCGCTCGGGAAATCTTTCAGAGCATCCATATAAGTGTCTAACTCGTAGTTAAGACAGCATTTCAACCTGCCGCATTGGCCAGCTAATTTCATTGGATTTAGAGAAAGATTCTGATACCGAGCAGCTGAGGTAGAAACAGATTTAAAATCAGTTAACCAGCTAGAGCAGCAAAGTTCTCTTCCGCAAGAGCCCAAACCACCTAAAAGACCAGATTCTTGACGTGCGCCAATTTGCCGCATTTCAATTCTTGTTCTAAATTCTTCGGCATATTTCTTTATAAGTTCTCTAAAATCAACCCGCTCATCGGCAGTGTAATAGAAGGTAACTTTCGATTTATCGCCTTGGAATTCTACGTCGCTCAATTTCATATCGATTTTCATGTCGATAATAATCTGTCGAGCTCTTTGCATTATTTCCGACTCTTTTTCTCGAGCCTCATTTAATTTGGCAATGTCGCTATCAGTGGCAATTCTGTAGATTTTTTTTAGATCAGGGTTTTTTTCATCCACATTCTTCTTCTTCATCTGAAGCCGAACAAGTTCCCCTTTCAAGGAGATTTGACCTATATCGTGGCCGCTAGTTGCTTCAACCGACACAAATTGCCCGTTATAAAGATCTAAACCTGCCGTATTTACAAAGAAATCTTTTCTATTTCCTTTGAATCTTACTTCTACAATATTGAACTGCTGAACGCCGTCTGGGTAATCAATATTAGACAACCAATCGAATACATTCAGTCTGTTACAACCACCACTAGCGCAATGTCCTTTGTCTCCGCAGCCAGATGGAGTACTTCCACCGCTGCTACAAGTTCCACAACCCATAATATTTTTTTTCTAGTGAGGAACAAAGATAGGAAATGGATGGTCAATTTTTTTTGGGGGAAATTAGAATCTTTTTGGTTGTTCGATCCATTTAGATTCGTTTCTATTAGCATATTTAAAATGAAGCAGCTACTTTATAAGTACTTCTAAATCTCCGCTTGCTTTAAAAAGTATCACAAAACCTTCCTTATCTAAGTGAACATCTACTACGTCGAGCTCGTTAAGCCGTCCTTTTAAAGTAGCAAGCTCGTTTAATGGAGTATTGTTGAGCGATTCTCTCACCATTTGCCTTGCATCGTCTAATTCATTTTTAATGGAATAGCTTAAATACGGTTCCATTTGTTTTTTGAAAGCAGATTTAAACAACCAACTAGCCGATTTTATGAGCACATCACGAGATTGAACAGAGAAATTAAACTGAGTTATTTCTACCGCTTGTTTTGCTGGATTGTATTTGGGAACACCCTCCATAAAGACATCACCCAAAAGCTTTTTAGAAAACAATCCTTTACCAGTTTTACCGTTTATGCCCAGTTTTACAATTACCTTTTGCCTGCTGCCATACATTTCTACATTGGTAACTTTAACCACATGCTTACCATCTTCGTACTCGAAAGACTGGTTTTCGAAATTATCTTTGGTAATTTTTTCTGCATCTGCATAGCTGTAATTTAAGGGAATATAGATGCTAAAATCTTTGTTGCTTTCTTTTTCAACTTTTAGTTTTGGGAGTGGTTTAATGTAAACATTACTGGTGTCTGGAGTTATTCCAGTGGTAACCAAAGCTTGAGACTTCAACCCAACTGTTAAATTTATTTTTTGGGGTGATGTTGTTACGCTCGACATCCACACTTCTTCTGGTTTTAGGGTAAGCCAGGCATTGTATTCAGAGTCTACAAAAGTGGGTTGATGAAGAAGTTTCCAAACCGGCTCGATTTCCTTTTTTAGGTTGAAATTTTTGGTGATTTCTTTATCTACCTGTTTTATCATACCTGCCACCTGCCTGTTGAGCTGTTTTTCTATAAAGCTACCAATTGGAATGGAAAACGGCCCGAAGGATAAATCTGGCTTATCAACCCATTGAAATGAACCCGAGGTTAGGGTTTCCAATTGCCAATCGGGGGTTACTTTAACCAAAGTTCCTGTGTTAACTACCAAATCGAAATCTGCATCTTGAGTTTTACTAAAAGAAAAGTTATCTGGCATGCCCGGCATTGGGATAAAATTTTGAGTAAATCTGCCTTCAACCCATAGATGTATTGGTAATGCGAGCCGAATGCTATCGCCAGAACCATAAATTTTTATTGGTGCAGTTTTGGTAACCCGCATTTTAAGATTGTCGTCTTTAAAAGAGTTGTCTTCGTACAAGATCCCTAAAAACTGTTTATTTATACGTTGTTCTATCTCAGGTAAAGAAACGGTTAGGGGTAAATTTAAGATAGAACTCGGCACATTTATAGGTAAAGGTTCGTAGGTTTCGTTGGGAGCAATTGGAGCTGTTTTAATAACAGTACAACCAGTAATTGAAGCAATAATTATAATACCTACAAATGCAATCACTATTTTCATGGCGCAAAATTAATGGAATTTGCAAGTAGGTAGTTTATAATTTCATTACAAATAGGCTTTTAATAAAACGTTACAAAACAATGATTTATAGCAGTTAGCGTATTAGCCTTTGAAACTTGCGAAAAGAGAAATTTACTTAACATAAGCACAACATTGCGGTAATATTTCATCAACTTAATATTGCGTGCTTTGCATAAATTTTTCCAAACAAAATGAAAATATTGAAGACACTTGTTACCTTCCTGTTGGTAGGTATTTGCACTCAGGTTTTTGCGCAAGTTGGTGCAATTAAAGGAGTTGTAAAAGATGCAACTACAAAAGAGCCAATTATTGCATCGAATGTTGTTATAAAAGGCACTACCAATGGTTCGTCTACCGATTTCGACGGTAACTACACCATAAAAAATGTGCAACCAGGAACATACACCATTCAGGTGTCTTATATTTCTTACAAGCCGTTTGAAGGAACTGTAGTTGTAAGAAGCGGTGAAACTGCAGTTTTAAACATCAATTTAAGTCCAGATGTTGCGAGTCTTCAAGGTGTAGACATTGTTGCAGAAAGAATTACCAACTCTGAAACAGCAGTACTTGCAGAAATGAGACAGTCTTCTCAGATTATTAGCGGAATTTCATCACAACAAATAAAGAAATCTCAAGACGGAAATGCAGCACAAGTTGTTTCTCGTGTACCTGGTATTACTATTGTTGAGAATAGCTTTGTAATGATTAGAGGCTTGAATCAACGCTATAACAGTGTAATGATTAACAATGTTTTTGCACCTAGTACTGAGCCAGATTCTAGAGCTTTTAGCTTTGATTTAATTCCAAGTAATATCCTAGACAGAATGATTGTTCTTAAATCAGGATCAGCTGATAATCCAGGAGATTTTGCTGGTGGCGTAATTAAAATTTACACCAAAAACACCACCGATTTCGATAATACAGATGTTTCTGTAGGTCTTGGTTACAGAACTGCTACAACCTTTGGCGATTTCCAAAGAAATATCTTAGGTGGAGAGTTTACAGGTTTTGATGGTGGAAAAAGAGCTTTACCAAGTGAATTTCCTAGCAATGAAGACTATCAAGCATTACCAAGTGTTAGAACCTCAGAATTTGCTAGTTTGTTTACCAACAATTTTAAGTTAAACGATGGAACAACTCTTCCAAATCTTAAACTGAATTTTAATTTCTCTAAAAACTTCAAAATTAAAAACGCCAATGTTAGCAATGTAAGTGGTATTGGTTACAGCAATTCTAATCAGAATTTTGAAGTGGAAAGATTTAGATGGTCTCAGAGAGGGGCAGATGGCATAACTCCTAACCAATACGAATATAGGGATAGTCAATTTGAAAATGAGGTTAGGTTAAATGCTATATCTAACTTTTTGTTTGTAATTAATCCGAGAAATAAACTTAGTTTTAAAAATACATTCAACCAGATTGGTGAGTCTACCACCATCATTAGAAATGGTTTTAGTCCGCAGAATAGACAAACTGACTCCTTAAGAGATTATGCTTTTCAATATTTATCTAGAAGCATTTACACAACACAATTAGAAGGCAATCATGCAACAACAAATGGTAAAAACACATTCGATTGGGTAGTTGGTTACAATTATGTAAATAGAAATGAGCCTGACTTTAGAAGATTTAGAACATTCAAGCCTATTGGTTCAGATGATCCCTACACGCTTATAGATCCGCCAGGACCTACAACTTTCGATAATGCTAGATTCTTTTCTAATTTAGAAGAACGTGCCTACAGCGGTGGTGCCAACTATACATATAAATTCAGCAACAATACTGACTCAGCTTCAATCAAAATTTCAGCTGGGGTTATGAACGAGTACAAGCAAAGAGATTTCCAAGCTCGTTGGTTATCTTA
>DAIRTB010000244.1:0-4353 GCA_036804105.1 Bacteroidota bacterium
GTCTTGTTCTATTATGGTTTGTAGCAATTCTTCGGTTAATTCTGGAATTGCTACGAGTCTGTTTGCTTGCTTTTGGATGCAGATTTCGAAAAGGTTTCTGGCAACACGGGCGTTGCCAAAGGCTTCATCACGCTTTTCATGCAACATTTCGAAGGTGTCTAATAGCTTGTCTTTTGCATCTTCAGAAACTATGAAATCGGTTTTGGTACAGAATAATTCGAATATCTGATACAACTGAGTAGGTAGAAAATGATCGAAACTAAAGTACCGGTTAAATCGAGAGCGTAAACCTGGATTAGATTCAATAAACATCTTCATCGGTTCATTGTAACCAGCAACTATTACCACAAATTGATGCCTTAAATCTTCCATTCTTTTTACTAGCGCATCAACGGCTTCGCTACCGAAATCTCGTCCATTATCCATACTGCTTAGCGAGTAAGCTTCGTCTATAAAAAGAACGCCGCCTACACTTTCATTCACCAAATCGTTCACTCTGATGGCCGTTTGTCCAACATATCCTGCAACCATTCCAGCTCTATCTGTTTCCAACAAGTGCCCTTTTTCTAAGTAACCAAGATGCTTGTAGATTCTTCCAATTAATCTAGCGATGGTGGTTTTACCCGTTCCTGGAGGCCCCATAAAAACCGAGTGCAGGCTGCTTTCTATGTTTGCTAAGCCTTTTTCAGTACGAATTTTCTGAACTTTTAATAGGTTAATCAGTTCATTTACACTCTTTTTAACATCCTCTAAACCAATTAATTCGTTCAACTCATGCATTACCTTTTCCAAGCTATCGTCGTTGGGAATGGATTTCACATTTAAGTCTGAAGATTTCGATTTTGGTTTGGAAGTTTTCTCTAATATATTTCTTAGCGCTTCTTTTTCTTCCTCCGAAACGGTATCGTCTGCTTTCGCAACAATGGAAGCAAACCGGTAGATAATGTTCCCAGATTTCATAAACAGCCTGTGTTGCATTCTGTCTAAAATTGCGGGGAGCAAATATTCGTCTTGGTATTCTTTTGAGGGAAGTATGTATTCGGCAGCTTTAATCTTTTCTATATTTTCCAGAAAAGCGGCATTGGTGGTCATTTCATTCAGCCGCTTAATGCTAATGCCTTTGGCTAAATCTTTGCCTTGCAGGGTTTCAAAGAAATAGGCCAAGGTAAATCGCCCCTTCTCGTTTTCAGAAAGCGCCACTTGGTTGTAAGCCTTAATTAAATCGGCAATTAAAATGTGTTCTGCTTTGTAACCAGCTGTAGCCTCCCCCGTTTTGCTAAAAATAAGGTTTAAGCTTTGTATGAAATGGGGATCATCGTTCAGTTCATTACAAATCTTAAAAGCTTCGGCTGCTTCGTGCTGCAACATTTCAACGTATTTGCCATCGAAAAAAAGTGCTTCGTTATGATGGTTTTCCTTTTCTTCATTTAGCAAATGTTTGTATTTGTCGATGAAGTCGTCTAATGTTTTTCGTTGCTCAGCTTTCTTCCCCTTTATTACTGCAATACTCGCTTCAATTACCTTGCTTTCAATAGGCGAAATGCTATTTGGAAGTGCATTCGAATCAATATCATCTACAGAAATTCTCGCTGCAATTTGATTGTTATTAAGGTAAAGATGATAGTTGGTAAGAATAAACTTGGGTTGGTTTGGATCTGAATAAGAAGCCAACAAGATTTGCTCTTTATCTAACTTGAGTAAGGTGAAAAATCGTGAAAGACTTACAATATGCAGCGGATTTATTCTGCTCCCCACCCTCAACGAATCTGGAATAGAACCGTTTTGAGCTACAATTTTTTCAATTTCAGTTAGTAAAGGCATCACAAATAGAATTACATTTGGTTTCTTAGGGTACTCAGCATCCGCTCTTCTACCTGTCTTTCCAATTCAAGGAAGCGCATGGATTTCTTAACTTCGATATTTCGAATATTAGGTAAATCTACCTCGATATGATCTACAATATGTGAGGGAGCTTTTTTCATGATGTAAATATCGTTGGCTAAATAAACGGCTTCGCTTATATCGTGCGTTACAAAGATGATGGTGGTGTGAAATTTACTCCAAATGCTCAACAGCAGATCCTGCATGCTTTGGCGGGTTTCAATATCGAGTGCGCCAAAAGGTTCGTCCATCAACAAAATTTCTGGATTAGACATTAAACTTCTAGCAATGGCTACTCTTTGCAACTGGCCGCCAGAAAGTAATGGATATTGAGCAAACTTTTTCTCCTGCCCTTTCAATCCAACCCACTCAATCATTTCCATGGCTTTGGCTTCTCGTTCTTTTTTATTTACACCGTTGAATGTGAGACCGAGTGCCACATTTTCTAGAACCGTCATCCACGGTAAAGAAGAATATTGTTGGAATACCATATTTACCCGGTTTTTATCTCCAACCGGATTATTTTTTACCAGAATGGTTCCCGAAGTTGGTTTCTGCAGGCCTGAAATATACCTCAAGATGGTGCTTTTCCCACAGCCCGACATCCCCAAAAGTGCAACAAACTGACCACGAAACGGCTTGTCTTCTATCAGCAAATCGAAATTCTGAATAATCTGGGTTTTACCATTGTCGTAAGATTGATGTATGTTCCTTAACTCTACAATGTTTGGAAGTATAGGATCGTCTTTAAATACTACCATAATTAAGATTTTACGGTTTGCGTATGCTTATGTTGAAACAAAACTCGGTCTAGAGAAACGAAAAGTTTATCCTGCAAAATGCCAATCACAATAATGATTAATAAAACCCCGAAGGCTTTGTCAATCCTGCTTTGGCGTTTTGCTTCCCAAATCAGTTCTCCAATGCCGCCGCTTTTGTTCAGCATTTCGGCAATAGTTATGTAGGTCCAAGATATGGCTGTTAGCACTCGGATATCGTCAATTAGTTTGCTTAAAACGTACGGAATGTAAACAGTTCTTACCGTTTGCCAAGCTGTTGCTCCTAGTGTAAAAACCGTATGAAGATATACTGACTGCACCTCGTCTATACGCTGAACAACTACTGGAATTAAATAAACCAAGATACCGAATGCGAGAAACGTTACCTTCATTTCGCCACCAATTCCCAGCCAAAGTATAAATATTCCAGTAACTGCTGTGAGCGGTATAAATCTTCCTGCATCTAAAATTCTGCTGAATAAACCTCTGAACAAGGGGATTAAACCAATTATAAATCCTAAAATAAGAGAAATAACAATGGCGATAATGTACCCGTAGAAATTGAGCTTTATAGAAATGAAAATATTGTTGATGAGATTGTCTTTCACATACATTTCTGGAATTGCTCTTACCACTTCAATGGGGGATGGTAAATTGGAGACTTCAAATTTCTTGATTCCATAATTATTTAATTCCTTTTGATTCATGGCCAATAAAGCGTCGAAATCGGCAATCAGTAAGGAATCATTGTAATAATACTTTTCGTCGAGAATGGTAATGTTTTTCTCTTTGAGTTCGTAGGTATCTATTTGGGTGAGGTTCTTTTTGGTAACCATAAAGCTTAGCAACCACCAAACGCCAAACACAATTATTATTCCAACAATTTGAAGGATAAAATCAGTTTTAACACTGAGTTTACCCCTCAAATCGAATAGAGGATTCTTGGAATACATATTAACTACTAATCAGAAATTAATTCGAAATCAGTTCTTCTGTTTTTTGCCTTACAAGCTTCGTCCATTGCATTTTCGCAACCCGAAACTGGTTTATCTGGACCATTTCCGATAACAACAAATCTGTCGGCTGGCATTTTATGTTCAGAGCTTAGGTAATCTGCTACTGATTGTGCACGCTTTTTAGACAAGGCAACATTTGTTGCTCTTGAACCGGTGGCATCGGTATTACCTTCAATTCTGATTTTGGCATTTGAGAATGCTTTTGCAATATCGGTAAACTGTAAATCGATTATCTGACGAGCATTATCGTCTAACATAAACTCGCCAGTTCTGAATGAAATGGAAACCTTTTTTGTGGAAATGGCTTCCTTGCTTTCATCGGATGCGTTAGATTTTGCAAATACTTTTTGTCCTTCACTTTGATGTGCTTGTCCGCTTAAATTAACACCATTAATTACATCGGAAGCAAGCAATCTCCAGCTTCTTGCATTTGCCGTTCCATAACCAATTTCGTCGTACTTGATTCTCATTTTGTTATACAATGCTTCGCCAGTTACATTTTGGTAATCACGATTTTGACCAAAAAAGTCTATATTATCGCCGTGCGTTGCTAATCTCACATTGTTTATTGCACCCAAACAAAAATCTTCTGGCTGATTAAGTCCATCAGCTAAAATCTTTGCAGCTTTGGTTTTATTACTTGGGCTTTGATTAATTTCTGAAGCGCCAATCATCCA
>DAIRTB010000245.1:0-4339 GCA_036804105.1 Bacteroidota bacterium
CTCCTCACATGAGGCCAGAAGCGTATTCAATTATTTCAGAACGAAAATGTTGGTACTGTTTTGAAGTAAGGTAAACATAGTTAAATTTGAAAAATCCCCCAGCATTAATTTGTTGGGGGATTTTTTTAAACATTACAAATATTCAAAAATATAATTAGGGTCTGCTGAAAAACGGATCACGACCATAATGTGGGGATAAGATTTAACTTTGTTTCATTTGATATGGAGTATTTATCATTTATTTCTAGTTTTCTACCCCAAGGTATGTTGGATCATTTTGAAGTCAAAGACTTCAAGGAATTGGGTCATGTAGGTACTAAGACCGATAGCTTTTTTATGTATTTGGAGGAGAAGAATGAGCTACCCTCAGGTTATGATGCTTCTATTTATGAATCTAAAGGTTTTTACAATGAAAAGACTATTCAGGATTTTCCAGTAAGAGGAAAACCATTCTATTTAGTGATAAAACGTAGGCGATGGCCATTAAAAGCAGACCCTACAAGTATCCTAAAAAGTGACTATAGCTTTATTGCAGATGGGGTAAAACTGACACAAGATGTAGCAGATTTTTTAAAAGGTACAGGTAGAGAACCGAGTAGATACGATCACTAATATATCTAGCTATTATGGCGTAGAAGCCCGAAAAATAAATAGATATTACAAACATAAAGGCAGCAACTTCAATAGTTGGGAACAAAAGGAACTTTCCGAATCCTACTTGCTCTACCCCCAAAATGTAGGCTTATATTTAAGTATAGATGAAGTTAGTTTATCTAAAGGCGAACTCTACACCTAATATCACTAATAAAGCAGCCAATGGCAAAAAAGGAACATTGGTTGCATCTGTAAAGGGAACATTGAGCAAAGATATTATCCAAGTTTTGCACAAAATACCGCTAGAACTACGAATGCAGGTACGAGAAGTAACCCTCGATATGGCCAATAACATGGCATATGCCGTAAAAATGTCTTTTCCTAATGCCATGCTTACCACAGACAATTTCCATGTAATTAAATTAGGGATGGAGGCCTTACAGCACATACGAGTTAAATACCGCTGTGAGGAAATGGACAAAGAAAATGAAGCAATAAAAGAAGCCAAATCTAATGGTATGAAATACCAACCAATTACACTCTCTAATGAATGAAGACACTCCAAAGCAATTACTTGCAAGATGCAGATATATTGTAGCAAAGAAAGTTGACGAATGGACTCCATCTCAAGAACAAAGAGCCAAACTATTATTTGAGCGATGCCCACTATTAGAGAACGCTTATAAACATGTACTTCAACTTAGAGGTATTTAAACAAACTCAATAAGAGTAAATGCTGAAAAGGATCTTTTAAACTGGCTAGAAAAGACCAAAAATCTTCAAATAAAAGAGTTTAGCACAGTAGCCAATACCATAGAAGATAAACTGCACACAATTCTCAACTTCTTTGTAAACAGAAATACCAATGCAAAATCATTTAACGCTAAAATAAAACTCTTTAGAGCCAACCTTAGAGGTGTAACAGATACCAAATTCTTCTTATTTAGATTGGAGAAGCTGTTTGCCTAATCCCCACAAATTTTACCTGACCCGGAAAAAAATTTAATTACTTGAATTTTCAGTTTTTGATTCAAGATTATAAAAAGTGAAAAGGGTTTGCATCATAATTTAAAATCACCAACAGTTTTTTTAACCACATAGGAGCCACATAGTTTGTTGTATTATAAAAGAAATTCATAGGCGTTAAAACGCCTAAACTAGCTGTAATTCTCTGTTGTTTATTGCTTTAGCAATATATATCAAAGCTTTTAATTTTATGCTTCTATGTGGTTTAAAAAAAACTATCCTTGATTTTAAAATTTTGATGCAAATTTTTCTCGCTTTTTCTAATCCTAATCTAGCATCAAAAACTGAAAATTCTATTTTAAACTGTTAAAATTCAATTACATAAATGTTTTTCAGCAGACCCTAATTAAGACAGCAAATTTTAATTAAAGAGCTTAACATACGCATCGAAAACGAAAACACGATTCCTATTCTGGCCCGTCATTTCTTTTAAAATGCCCACCTTTTCGAATTCGGTAACCAAATCGTTAGCCGTTTTGTATGTACTACTAGTTAAATCTTTTACTTGATTTACATGAATTACAGGCTTTTTAAAAAGATGGTTTAAAAGCAAAATCGCCTTATCACTTCTTTTTCCAAACTTAGTTACAATTTCACTCTCTAGCTTAGTTTTAAGTTCCAGTACACTCGACAAGGTTCTAGTACCAACTTCAGCAGTTTCTGCAATTCCTACCAAAAAATATTTTAGCCATTGTTTCATTTTATTACCTGTTCTCACAAAGGTTAGGTTATCGTAATACAGACTTTTATTTTTTTCGAAGAATGCAGATAAATACAACAAAGGCTTGTTTAGCATCTTTTGATCAGCCAAAAACAGGGTGATTAATAACCTACCAATTCTACCGTTTCCATCTAAAAACGGATGAATGGTTTCAAACTGGTAATGTGCAATACCAATTTTAATCAAATCTGGCACTTGGATGTTTTCATTGTGAAGGAAATTTTCCAAATCGCCCATTAGTTCGTTCACATAATCTTGATGAGGAGGAATAAATACAGCATCCTTTAAACTATTTCCTCCAATCCAGTTCTGAGAGGTTCTATATTCGCCAGGCTGTTTATGTTCTCCTCTAACACTGTTCAATAAAATTTGATGTGTTCTTTTTATTAATCTAGATGAAATGGGGAGTTTTTCTAATTCACTTATGGCTTGATTTAGTGCCGTTACATAATTATTCACTTCCAACCAATCATTCTTTCGCTCTGGCGCAATCTCTTCTTCGTCTAATAATGCTTCGTCCATTTGAGTTTTTGTGCCTTCAATTTTACTGGAAACCACTGCTTCTTTTGTTATGTGCAATTGTATAAACAAATCGATATTAGGCACGAGCTTCGAAAAAGAATTTAGCTCACCTAATTTTACTGCCGCAGTTTCCAATAACTTGTTAATACTTGGATCTTCCCAAACCCAAGCATCTTTAATGAAATTTGGCAAGAAATAAGAATAACCCGTTGGGTGCTTTAAAAATTTGCCGGCTTCGAAGGATTCTAGATTTATCATCACTTTATGTTTACACAAAGTGACATAAAATTTTCTTATTTTAGTTTAATGCCACTAAACTAAAATAAGAATACTTTTATTTTAGTTTAAGGCCACTAAAGTAACATAAGGCTTTTCTTATTTTACTTTTAGAGCATCTCATTAACGGTTATAAAAACCTTAATTCCCCTTACATATTCCTTCTGTACTGCCCTCCAACCTCGAACAAAGCGTTGGTAATTTGGCCAAGCGAACAAATCTTTGCAGCTTCCATTAAGGCTTCGAAAACATTTCCGTTTTCTATAGCTATCTGCTGAATTTTGCTCAAAGCAACGTCGCTTTCTTCTTTGTAAGCCGCTTTCAACTTGGTTAAGGTTTCAATTTGATCTTCTTTCTCCTCGGTAGTTGCTCTAATAACTTCCGATGGAATTAAGGTTGGTGAACCTTTAGAACTTAAGAAGGTATTTACTCCTATAATTGGCAATTCTCCAGTGTGTTTCAGCATTTCGTAATGCATAGACTCCTCTTGGATTTTGTTGCGCTGATACATGGTTTCCATGGCACCCAAAACGCCGCCTCTTTCGGTAATGCGGTCGAATTCTAGTAACACAGCTTCCTCAACCAAATCGGTAAGTTCTTCAATTATAAATGCCCCTTGAAGCGGATTCTGATTCTTTGCCAATCCCAATTCTCGGTTTATAATCAACTGAATGGCCATGGCTCTTCTTACAGATTCTTCGGTTGGGGTGGTAATTGCCTCATCATAAGCGTTGGTATGCAGCGAGTTACAGTTATCGTAAATGGCGTAAAGTGCTTGGAGCGTAGTTCTGATATCGTTAAAATCGATTTCCTGTGCGTGTAAAGACCTGCCCGATGTTTGAATATGATACTTCAACATTTGGCTGCGCTCATCGGCACCATATTTCAATTTCATGGCCTTGGCCCAAATTCTACGAGCAACTCTACCAATAACCGCATATTCTGGATCAATTCCATTGCTAAAGAAAAAGCTCAAATTCGGCGCAAACTTGTTGATATCCATGCCTCTGCTCACATAATATTCCACAAAAGTGAAACCGTTAGAAAGCGTGAAAGCCAGTTGGGAAATCGGGTTGGCACCGGCTTCTGCAATGTGGTAACCTGAAATGGAAACCGAATAGAAATTTCTTACATTTTTGTCGATGAAGAACTGCTGCACATCGCCCATTAAGCGCAAAGAAAATTCTGTACTGAAAATAC
>DAIRTB010000246.1:0-4330 GCA_036804105.1 Bacteroidota bacterium
GAGGATCTATGGTAACTCCTCTAGCTTCATGTTGAATTTCTATTCCTGTAACACCTTCAAAACTAAAACGCATTTTAGATGGGGTTCTACATTGGCATGGATCGAAAGCCATTTGTGTTTCAATTACATACCACTTTGATTCATCATTCATCCAAAACATCTTCGGAAAATTCACCTTATAAATCTCCGAAGGTTGATCAAGAGCCATATCAACACCCATTGCTGGTCTTAATATTCCCGAAAGGTGGTGATTACTTACACTTCCTTCAATAAATTGAACTCTTGCATTTACATATCTATAAGGGTATTCATCGCTAAAAGTAAAAATATTTGCAAAAATACGCATCGTACCTCTATACCGATTGTACAAAACGAAATAAGGCAAATAGGAAGGAAACGGACTTGTATTCCCATACCAACTATTGGCTGGCATGTCTTGTATTTCTGATCCATTAGGTAAATATCCCATATTCATCCAAAGCAACTCCCAACCATCTTCCCAACGGAAATCTCTATCAGTTGGTTGGATAAGGAGATTTGAGAGGTATTCATTATTACTTTCGCTATCATCATTACTGCTTCCAAATGGCCAAACCATGTTTAAATAAGTTCCATTAAAAGATGAAGGAACCGCCCAATTCTGCCTACTAATGGGAATTTTTAAAGTATTACTCGTAAAATACCAACTAAACCAGGAGTTTACAAAACTACCCGGATCATTTGGATACATGGAAGTCCATTCTGTATTGTACGGGTTGTTTGGGTTTGTGGAAATATTTCGTACGCATGGGTAATTCTGAGCATAAGAAGGACTCACCAAAAATAGAATCATTACAGTGAATAAGGTCAGTGTCTTTTTCATAGGTTAATCAATTTTTCTTCCTTTATAATAATAGGTTACAGTATCACCCTGACCTGTAACTGAATTTCTAATGTTTTTATATTGCATTAAAAATGTGTCATCATCATATATTTTTACGAACCCATTTAACCCTGTAGAAAAGTAGCCGTATTTATTAAAGGCTGCCATATGAATATTATCCATTCCGCCAAAGCCACTGTTTAATGTATCTCCTCTATTATGAAAATTAATAAATAATTGACCATATTCATAAGGAATTATAGATGGCTGAAGGTTAAAATCGACAGATACAATTTTTACATCAAAGGAATCAGTAGATCCTTGTAGAACTCCCCTATAAGTACCAAAAGTTTTGAGCTCATTGCTAGATTCCACTAATCTAAAAGATTGAGCAACACTATCCCGTCCATCGTCGTTTGGAAAACATTGCAAATTTGGTTCATACTCAATAACATGACTAATGGTTATGGTTAATGGTCGAGGTCTATTATAATAAAATCTATAAGGAGTTGTATCGCCTGTAAAAATCTCATTTTCAACATACCAGGTGTGTTTATACTTAGAACCTAAGAATTTAGAATGAAAGCGTATATCAACTCCTTTAAAAATACTATCCTGCCCCCATATTTTTAAACGTCTAAGTATGCCATTAGACTCCTCCATTATAAATTTAGCGTTTGGTTGCTCCGCACCATAACAAGGATCATAGCCCTCACATTCTGGGTTGGAAGGATCAATACAATTATTCTTGGAACAGGTAGTAAAACCTAATAACACAATGAGCAAAAAGAAAAGTTTTTTCATATCCTACCTAAATTAAAATCGCCAATAGTTTATTTGTTTACGAGTTCAAGATAATACTTTTACATAATTAAATGAAATATTGGATGAAAATAATTTTTTATTTAACTACTACTTCATGATTCTATCAGATTTCATTCTTTACAAACATTGTGCCCAGAGGTTTTGGTGATTAGTTGTGTGCAATAAAAACAATTGCTTCTCTAATAATCTTTCTTTCGTTCCTTTCTATAAAGTGAACTGGAGATTACAATAGCTCACTTTCGTTCAATAGTTTAACCTCAGTTTCATATTAACACGAACCATTATTTATTTCCCTTTATCAACCAATAAATAAAATTGTTTTTACTGTTTTTGCTGAATGAATTATTTAGTGCTACATTTACATCATCAAACAAAATATCAATGAAAATTACAACAACATTATTACTAGCCTGCGGCTTATTTTTAGCCGTATCATGTGGAGAGAAAAAAACAGAAACTACTGAAGAAACCACTACCACAACAACTACTCCAGAGGAAACTACTTCTCAAGCTGAAACAACTACAGCTCCAGCTGAAGAACCAGCAAAATCTACTGACGTGAAAATAAGTGGAGATGGAGCGAATGTTGAAGTTAA
The DNA here is from genome assembly GCA_036804105.1 of Bacteroidota bacterium. GTDB lineage: Bacteria > Bacteroidota > Bacteroidia > UBA7662 > DAIRTB01 > DAIRTB01. Next base: position 2,284 of record DAIRTB010000246.1, read on the forward strand.
AACTGGAAATTCTGAAACCAAAGTTGATTTGAAAAAGGATGATGCAAACATCAAAATCAAAACCAAAAACGCTGATATAGAAATCAAGAAGTAATCGTTTTAAAATATTAAAACCCCTGCTAGCTATACTAACAGGGGTTTTTTATTTATTTGAAATTTAAATTTTTACTTATAAATAGCAGAATAATATCCAGCTTGTGGTGTCCAAGCACCTCTATACATCCCCAAACTATTGAAAGAAAACACCAAATTACCTTTGGCATCTACACCTATAATGCCGCCTTCTCCACCTAATTTCACAAGCTTGTCTTGAACTACAAAATCGCATGCTTCTTGAAGGTCTAATCCTTTATATTCCATTAAGCAAGAAATATCATGAGCAACCATGGCTCGCAAAAAATATTCTCCATGTCCCGTACAACTAATTGCACAAGTATGGTTGTTGGCATAAGTTCCGGCGCCAATAATTGGGGTGTCTCCTACTCTACCGTATTTTTTATTGGTCATTCCTCCTGTTGAAGTTGCGGCTGCAAGATTTCCATTGATATCGCAAGCAACAGCACCAACGGTTCCAAATTTTCTTTCTGAATGATCTAATCTAATAGAATCTTCCTGCTTGGCTTCCTGAAACTGAAGAAAACGTAAATCGTCGAAAAAATAATCGGTATTAACCAAAGAAATCCCCTTCGATTCTGCAAACTCAATTGCGCCCGAACCTACTAATAATACATGCTCAGAGTCTGTCATAACTTTTTGAGCCAGCAAGACTGGGTTTTTAATATTCGAAACTGCTGCACATGCACCTGCTTTCAGGTTTCTTCCATCCATAATAGAGGCATCCATTTCGTGCCCACCCGATGCATTGAAAACTGAACCTCTACCTGCATTAAACAGCGGACAATCTTCTAATTCAACCACCGCAGCTGCAACCGCATCTAAGGCATCCCCCCCATTTTCTAATATTCTTTTCCCTACTAATAATGCTCTGTCTAATGCTTTTGTGTACGTTATCTCCTTTTCTGGGGTTAACAGACTAGGTGTAAGCGTTCCTGCTCCTCCGTGTATGGCTAAAGAAATACTCATTTATTTTTTTTGAGTTACGAATATGCCTAAAAAGCTTGGTTTTTGCGCTTTAAACTCAAGAATTTTCACTTTTTCAGGAAAAAATTTGGATATACTATGCAGGCATATTATATTGCAGCATAAAATAAAACATGCCAACACCCAAAACTAAAACAATTTGTCTCGATGCCAAGTTGACATGGCAAAATATATCTCGCATGTACAACGAAGAAGCAGAGCAATATGGCCTCTCCATTTCTTCGGTTTTTATTCTTTTGCACATCGATAGAAAAGATGGCACGCAAGTAACTGCGCTGGCCCCACTTTTAGGTATGGAAGCCAGTAGCATGACCAGAATTCTCAATAAATTAGAAGATAAAGGTTGGATTACCCGTAAGCGTGAAAACAAAAAAGATCGAAGGGAAGTAAAAATATATCTTACAAGCGTTGGCGAAACCGTTCGAGAAATTTCTAAAGAGAAAGTCCGCCATTTTAATAATGTGGTAAAGACCAACATAGATCCAAATGACCTAGCAGCATTTTTCAGAGTAACAGAATCTGTAAATCAGCTAATCGCCAATACCAAAATTTTCAATACCCCACCAACGGAGGCATCCCTTAATTTTTTACAAACTCAAACCAACGAACAATAAGATATGAATAGAAACATTAAAAAAGTAGCCATTCTTGGTTCCGGTATTATGGGATCGAGAATTGCTTGTCATTTTGCGAATATTGGAGTTGAAGTGCTCTTGCTAGACATCACGCCAAATGCCCTAACCCCACAGGAAGAAGCTAAAGGTTTGACACTAGACAATCCCATCGTAAAAAATAGAATTGTGAACGAGGCACTTACAACTGCCATTAAATCTAATCCTGCACCGCTTTATCACAAAGATTTTCAGAGTAAAATCAGAACTGGAAATTTTACGGATAACATGCCAGAAATTTCCAATTACGATTGGATTATGGAGGTAGTTGTTGA
>DAIRTB010000247.1:0-4318 GCA_036804105.1 Bacteroidota bacterium
GAGAAATAGCAATAACTATGTCATCTTCGTTGATAATTGGATTTCTGTATCTAAATTCTGATGCGTATTCTACTTCAACTGGAATTCTAGCGAAATCTTCGAAAAGATATTCCGCTACTAAACCTGCATGCCACGAGGTACCACAGGCAACTATAATAAAACGTTTCGCATTCAAAAGCTTGTGTTCGTATTCTGAAAGGCCTCCCATTGTAATGGTACCTTTTCTAGAATCTACACGTCCACGCATACTATCGTAAATAGACTTTGCCTGCTCGTTTATTTCTTTAATCATGAAATGCTCAAAACCACCTTTTTCAATGGCTTCTAATTGCATTTCTAGCAATTGTACATTTGCAGGCTTCGTAATATTGTCGATTGTTTTAATAGTAAGCGAGCCATCGGAGATAATCGCAATTTCGCCATCATTCAAATAAACTACAGATTTGGTGTATTCAATAATAGGAGATGCATCTGAAGCTAAGAAATACTCTTCTTGACCTAATCCAACAACTAAAGGACTTCCCTTTCTTGCAGCAACCAACTTTTTAGGATCTTCTTTTGAAACTACCACAATGGCATATGCTCCATGAACTTCGTTAAGCGCAAGTCTTACAGCCTCCTCAAGTGAAATGGAGTTGATATTCTGAATCTCCTCTATTAAATGAACTAGAACCTCTGTATCTGTATCACTTAAAAATACACTTCCTCTTTGAGTTAATTCCTTTTTAAGTGAATCATAGTTCTCAATAATACCATTGTGCACAAGTGCAATTCGTTCCGATTGACTAAAATGCGGGTGTGCATTTCGATCGTTTGGTTCGCCATGTGTTGCCCAACGGGTGTGGCCAATTCCTAATGAACCTTCATGATTTTCGTTGAGAAGTAAGTCTTTAAGTTTTTGGACTTTACCAGCAGTTTTATAGACATTTAGGTCTTCATTACCATTCAAGATGGCAATTCCTGCAGAGTCGTATCCTCTGTACTCTAATCGTTCCAGTCCTTTAATTAAGATTGGAGCAGCTTGCTTGGCACCGATATATGCTACAATTCCACACATAGATTATTTATTTAAGTTTGAAAGGGTTAAGACTAGTTTTGATTTTAATATCGGATTAACTTGGTTTGCAAAAACCAACCTATTTGCATTTACCCCGCTGGAACCAGGGAAAATATAAATGCCATAATCGGGTTTGCCTGTTGCTAAACCTTGTATATATCTGCTTATGTTAATTCTATATTCTTGGTTAGCTTCGTTGTAATTTCCATCAAAAAAACTGTCAAACTGGTCGTCTAACACAATTTCATTTCCATTTTGGTCAATTCCAAGAATTACAAGCCTAGCAGGTTGCTTGAAAACACTATAATCTACGCCAGGAACAATTTTAATAACCAATTCAGCCTTGTTAATAATCACATTCTTATCTTTCGCAAGTTCTTGGATATAAGGAAATTTAACCAAGGCTTTAGCTCCAGCCATAGATTGGATATAGACTCTACCGTTAGGAGCGTTTTCAACATCAAAGGCTTGCAAAATTTCAGCGCCTTGGTAATTGTGGTTATAACTATTGAATTTGGCTGTTGCGGCATTCATTACAAAATCTATTCTTCTTCTTGCACTTCCCTGTTTATAGTAAACACTTAAGAAAGAAGCGCCAGCACTTAAATTAAGGTATGCAACACTTCCAGGTTTAAAATCGGCACGAGAAGCTTTAACAAAAATACCTTGAAAAAATGCTTTAAAGGCTTCGTTACTTGCAAACTCTGGACCTCCAGATTTCTCTAAAATTCTATTGCCAAACTCTTTATTTAAATGAATGCGTAAAGAAGGCACAAGTAAAATGTTAGAATCGATTCCATTTACAACCTCATTAACTTGAACCGCACTTGAGGGTCTGAGTTTAAGCGTTTGAACACCCAAAGGCAACGATTTAGTTTTTGGAATCTGGTTTGAAAAATAAGGGCTATCTAGCCTCAACTCATTTTCAAGCTCTAAAACCTCAATTTTTAGGTTGCTAGTGGTATCGCCATAATAACCATCAAAGCGAAAACTGAGCACCACAGAATCCACACTTAAGCTATCTCCAAAATTTAGATTGAAAGTAGGTAAATGAAAATTGGTGGCAAAGGCAGCAAAGCTGTTTCCAAATAAATTTCCGTTACCTTCTATTGCGCCTAAAAGCGATAGCGATGCAGTAGATGTTCGAATTGAATCCTCTTTTTGGGTAGTAAAATTTACTGTAAAAGTGTCTGATTGATTTAGTGCTAAACCAGTATCATTTGGAATTAGGTTTAAACCAACAGCACCTTCATCGTTACAAGAGGTTAAGGCTGTTAAGGCTATAAAGCCTGAAAAAACAGCACAAAAGGCAATATTTTTATGCATTTAGATTAAAACTGATTGCGAACTAAGAACCTTTTGGTAGAAATCGAAATAGGTCTCTTGCCAAATATCTTCTTCGCAGACGTCTAAAATAGGTTTATCGTTGTTTAGCAATAACATTTTTTCAAATTCCGGATGTAAATCGTTGCTTGCCTTAACAATAGCATCAGAATAAGTTGCAGCACCAATATGCATGGCTTCGTTGGTTAAGCCTTGAAATGGAGCTAAATCTTCGGCAATCATATCTTCCATGAGGGCCTTGGTCATAAAATCTTTGGAAAGTGTTTCTTCAAAAACATTTTCGTTTGCAGTGTAAATAACTTTTGAATCTTTAAACACTGGGTTAGATTGATAGGCTTTTTTAAGATAAACTGGAATTAAACTAGTCATCCAGCCGCTGCAATGAATAATTGAAGGGGCCCAACCTAATTTAACTACGGTTTCCATCACGCCTTTTGAAAAGAAAATCATGCGTTCATGATTGTCATCAAAAAATGAGTTTTTAGCATCTCTCGCTGCATATTTCCTGTGGAAATATTCTTCATTATCTAAAAAATAAACCTGCATTTTAGCGGTGGGCAAAGAAGCAACTTTAATAATCAGTGGGTTATCATCATCACCAATTGTAACGTTGATACCCGATAGCCTAACTACCTCATGCAATCGGTGTCTTCTTTCGTTAATGCATCCAAAGCGAGGCATTAATACCCTAATTTCCATACCTTTTTCCTGCATATGCTGTGGAAGCATTCTTGCGAGGTTGGCCATTTCAGAAATTTTTAGATAGGGTTGCATTTCATCTGCAACGAAAAGAATCTTGGTTTTTGCCATAATAAAAGAACTTCGTCAAAAAAATAAAGTACAAAGTTACGGATTTAATTGCAAAAGTCTAAAATCCCTCATTTATTTGGGGTTTATTTCAAAAACAAAGCTAAAAATTCCCCTAAATTGATAATTTTCCATCAATCGCTTCAGCTAAGCCAATTTTTAGCAGAAAAAAAAGCATCCAAAAAAACCATTGCTTTCGTTCCAACAATGGGCTCTTTACATCAAGGCCATATCAGTTTAATAACTCACGCTAAGGCAGTTGCAGATATTTGCGTGTGCAGCATTTTTGTTAATCCGAAACAATTTAACGACCCCAAAGATCTGCTTAAGTACCCAAGAACTCCAGAAAAGGATATTTTACTTCTTAATAATTCGAAGTGTGATATTTTATTTATGCCTTCAGAGCAAGAAATTTATCACAACGAAGCAGACTTAAACTATTTATTAGATGGTTTGGATTTGATTATTGAAGGCGAGCAAAGACCCGGGCATTTTCAAGGAGTTGCAAATGTGGTACATCGCCTTTTTGAAATTGTGAAGCCTAATAAAGCAATTTTTGGATTGAAAGATTTCCAACAGTGTTTGGTAGTAAAATCGATGGTTAACCATTTACAACTTCCTGTGGAAATTATTACCCTACCTACCATAAGAGAGGCGTCTGGTTTAGCAATGAGTTCAAGAAACGAAAGATTATCGGAAGCTACAAGAACTGATGCTGCTTATATTCTTAAAGTGCTTGAATTTGTGAAGGCAAATGTACTTGATATACCACTCAATGAGTTACTTGACGAAGCGAAACAGAAGATTAATCAAAATGCTCATTTTAAGTTAGAATATTTACTTGTTGTAAACAGCAATACATTACTACCTGTAGATAAGATAGATAAACTTATGCCATTGGTTATATTAACAGCAGTCTGGGCCGATGACGTAAGATTAATAGACAACCTGCTTATTTTTGATTAAATTTGCACCCAATTTATCAGGAATGACTATAGAAGTTCTTAAATCAAAAATACACAGAGTAAAAGTTACGCAAGCCGAGCTTAATTATGTTGGCAGCATAACATTAGACCTCGACCTTATAGAAGCTGCCGATCTTATACCAGG
>DAIRTB010000248.1:0-4307 GCA_036804105.1 Bacteroidota bacterium
TAAGCTCGAACCTGCTCAATTTCTCTACATCGCTAGATCTCCACAACCCTGCATGGCCTTGGTTGTCTGCATGTTGATTCAAGAAGCTTCCCGTTTTAGCTGCTTGTTGTTCTCGTAAAATAAAAGATAGCAAGCGGCCATAAAACCATTTTGCAGCTTTGGGAGCATTTTTTAAAGCATTCTCCAGTACCATAACTTCTTTAGCCTTATAAGAAGGATATTGGCCAAATCTCTTCAGATCGATATTACTCAAAGCAGATAAATTATTTCTGGCTAGATCGTTTAGGATGCACATTAAACGATTGCGCAATTCCAAAATTTGTAATTCGATCTTGAAACTGTAAGGCACATCTCGTAAAGTATCTTTTTTAGCAGCCGAATAAAAAACCATGGATGCACCTTTTCTATCCTCACCAAAATTGGCTTGCAATAACAGGTTATAGCAAATTACCTGCACCTGATGGTTTATCCAAACGGGTGGATATCTACTTGGGGCTTTCCCACTTTTTAATTCGAATACTTCTTTTATCTCTGGGCTATCTGAGTATTCTATTAAAGCATCTAAACGACCCTGTATTCCATGTTTAGACGATATAAAGCTGGGTTCTAAACTAATGTTTTGTCCTCTGTAGCGTTTAGCTAGTTCTATTAAATTGGGTAGATGATGGTCTCGGATATCCAGTTTTATTTCCTCAATTGCGTCTTCTCCAAAAACAATGGCTTGTAAAGAATTTTCCATAACCACTTTATTGAAATCCTTTTCGAAATCTGCATTTGGATGATTGATTAAATTATCAAGTAAATCGTTTATGATCTTTCCTTTAAGTGTAGCAGCGCTGTTATCGCTTGGCAGAAGCTTCGAAAGTAGAAACAAATTTGGGTTGATATCTTGCCCTGTAAAGCATCCTGCTAAGTCGGTAGCATCGAAAAGGTAATCTGGCTCTATAATTAAACGAGTGTAGGCGTTGGCTAGAAACTGATCTTGTTTATCCTTATGTCTATTTAAATTGAAAAGTTGAATTACTTGGTTTACCTGAAGCAAACTTAGCTGTGTAAAAAGCTGATCTTCAGCCCGATCCCAAAAAACAATGGTTAATACTCGTTCTGAGCTTTCTGCTTGGCAACGGATACTGAAATATCGCACACCTTTTGCGCTTGTTTTAAAAGTACCTAATTCGGTTACTACTGCACGCAGTTCATAAATATTTTCTACTGGTGGGTGATGTTCTATTGGATTAATAGATCTTTCCAAATCCAAAACGTCTGGGATTTGGGTATCAGAAAGTTTGGCAATTATAAAGGCAAGAATTGCAGAAAGCTGCTCTACATCAGTAGAAGAAATAAGATTTTTTGTTTTAGTTCTTAGTAGCTCAAATGATCTTTTAAAAAGCTTAATGTTTCTTTTGGTTTCCAGCTCAATTGGGTATTTGTTTTGTACAAATGCAATCCTACCAAATAAAGAATGAAATGCTTGTGGTTCAGAAGAGGTTATATTATTAAATATGCGCTCGAAAACCTGATGCAACAAGTAAACTTTAGATTTTTCGGGTTTTTCAGCATCGCTTAAAACATCTTGAATGTCTTGGTAATAATATTCGGCTTCTTCTTCGGTTAATAACATGCGGTAAATTCTTTATTCAGTAAAGAATAAGTGCAAAAATGGTGAAAAGGTAAACCCTCGAAACAATATTTTTAAGTTACAAGAAACAAATTTTAGGCTTTTAAAGGAGTAAAATAGCAACTATAATAACTAAAACTTTTGTAAATCAAAAGATTACCTCTACCTTTGCCCCGCTTCTTAGAAGCAGGAAAGGATTTTAAAAATTAAATGACAGAAAACCAAGAACAAAAAGTTGAGGATCAAAGAAAAAAGAACTACGATTCCCAAGCACCAGGCGATTTCGACTGGGATGCAGACGACAAAGGTTTCGGCACTTACAGTGCTGAAGAACGCTCCAAATTGGAACAAATGTATGAGGGCACCCTCAATACCATTAATCCAAGTGAACTTGTAAGAGGTACAGTTGCCGCAATTACTGACAAAGACGTTGTTTTAAACATCGGCTTTAAATCAGATGGTTTAGTGCCACTTTCAGAATTCAGAGATATGCCAGAAATTAAAATTGGCGACGTTTTAGAAGTTTTGATCGTAGATCAAGAAGACAAAAATGGTCAGTTGGTATTATCGAGAAAGAGCGCAAAGTTAATGAATGCTTGGGAGCGGATTAATTCAGCTTTTGACAACAGCGAAGTAATTGAAGGTAAGGTTAAGACCCGTACCAAAGGTGGCTTAGTAGTTGAAATTGGTGGTATTGAAACATTCTTGCCAGGATCTCAAATTGACGTTCGTCCAGTTAAGGATTACGATCAGTACGTAGGTAAAACTATGGAATTCAAGGTTGTGAAAATTAATCACCAACTGAAAAATGCTGTAGTATCGCACAAAATATTAATTGAAAGCGATCTAGAAGCACAAAAATTAGATATCATCTCGAAACTAGAAAAAGGTCAGATTCTCGAAGGAGTAATCAAGAACATGACTGATTTTGGTGTGTTTATAGATTTAGGTGGCGTAGATGGCTTATTGCACATTACCGACATCTCTTGGGGTAGAATCAATCATCCATCTGAAGTGCTTAGCTTAGACGATAAGGTTCAGGTTGTAGTATTAGATTTTGATGATGAGCGTAAGCGTATCTCATTAGGCATGAAGCAATTAACTGCTCACCCTTGGGATGCAATTGCAGAAAACCTAGAAGTAGGATCTGTTATTGCGGGTAAAATTGTTACCATTGCCGATTACGGTTCATTCGTTGAAATTCAACCAGGTGTTGAAGGTTTAATTCACGTTTCTGAAATGTCATGGTCACAACACTTAAGAAATCCTTCAGATTTCCATAAGATTGGCGACGATACCTCAGCAGTAGTTTTAAGCATAGACAAAGACGAGCGCAAAATGTCGCTTGGTATCAAACAACTTACTCCAGATCCTTGGACTAATATTACCGATAAATACCCTGTAGGCAGCAAGCATAAAGGTATTGTTAGAAACCTAACAAACTTCGGTCTATTTGTAGAACTTGGCGAAGGTGTTGACGGTTTGGTACACGTTTCAGATTTAAGCTGGACTAAGAAAATTAATCACCCATCTGAATTCATTAAGAAAGACGAAGAAATGGACGTGATTGTTTTAGATATAGATGTTCAAAACCGTAGATTAAGTCTTGGTCACAAACAATTAGAAGAAAACCCTTGGGATATTTTCGAAACCATCTTCATGGAAGGTTCAGTACACCAAGGAACCGTGCTTTCTTTCGATGAGAAAGGTGCAGTAATTGCCCTTCCTTACGGATTAGAGGGTTCAGTTTCTAAGAAAAACATGGCGAAAAAAGATGGTGGTACTTTAAAAGCAGACGAACAAGCTGATTTCAAAGTATTAGAGTTCAATAAAGAAGGTAGAAGAATTGTGGTTTCTCACAGCAAAATCTGGCAAGAAGATGCCGCTCCAGTAAAAGCAGAAAAAGGTGAAAAAGCACCTAAGAAAGCTAAAGAAGCAGCATTTAACCTTCCACAAGGAGAGAAATCAACCCTTGGCGAAATGGACGTATTGTCTTCAATAAAAGAAAGAATGATGGAATCTGAGAAACAAGCTCAACAAGAAGCCATTAAGATTATGGACGATAAAGCGAAAGCTAAAGATGCTGAATAAGCAGACTTAATCTAATAATTTGAAAAATCCCCGCCAAAAGCGGGGATTTTTTTGTTGGGTCAAGGCTTTTTATCCCTATAATTAGGGATTTCGGGCTATTATTTTAATAACTTTATTTGCATCATAAACCGATACAAATATGGCCTTTATCCCTTCAGCAGTTGGTGATCAATTGATTACAACTGGAACAAATTTAGAAAACACAGGAAAAAAACTGATTGATGCCTCTGGCAAATTTAGAAACCTTTCGAATAATTTTTCTGTAAATAGCCCCATGTTGCAAGCACTTAACTTTGTAAAAAGTGGCTGTGCAACTATAAGAACAGCTTTATTGCCTGTAGAAAATGGTCTGAATTTTACCCAAACAACTCTTAATTCAATCCAAGTTCCCACTGTAAAGTTTTCAACACAAACGCTTGATATTGTAGGCATAAAATTCACCTTTGTGTCTGGAATAAATTTGGGCAGCGTGAGACCTTTTCAAACCATTTCAACTCGTATTAAGGCAATGGCTGATAAGGTTGGAGAAATTAGAACTGCATTATTAAACGTGGTAACCAATTTAACCAACTTAATTAATAGTTTTCCTCAGATTCGA
>DAIRTB010000249.1:0-4304 GCA_036804105.1 Bacteroidota bacterium
GAAATTAGGGCTATAAAAGGAATATGATCCTTTAATTTTCAAATTCAAAAAGCATTTTCTGAACAACTTATTTTTTTCTTATAGATAGAACTTATCCTTTTGAATATTGCTTGTATAAATGGATTTTCGCACACATGTTTAAAACAGACACCTCTTTTCTGTCGAATTTTTTAGCCGACACAGGCAACGCACTGGCAGAACTTAACTTCAATATTATCTCGTCTGATACAGATAATTATCAAGTAGAGGTTTCATTTCCTAACTCAAGTGCCTCAGCTACAAGGTGTACACAATTATGCATTTCGTTACTAGAAGCATTGGCGAATAGACTATTTTCGTCACCAAAGCAAATGCTGCATTTAAACAGCTATCAAATATCGTCGCATACTCCAGCCAAAGTAACTGCGGTAATAGAAAATATTGCTGAAAGCGAAAACATTTTCTTTCTCGCTTGTTACTTGAATGATGGCGAAGAGCAATTATTGAATAAAACAACTGCGCAATATTTTCTTGTGCCATTTTAACCCAAACAAATCAAACTTCTAACCAACTAACAGCGCCTATATGTTAAACGCTTTTACTCCTTTTTTGAGGATAATTTCTCTATTTGCTATTTTCAGCATCCAATTATTACAAGCACAAAATCTTTCTAGTATTAAAGGAAAAGTAATAAGTCTAACCAGCAATGAGCCTATTGCTTTTGCTAATGTTATTATTGATGGTACCACAATTGGAAGTAGTACCGATATAAATGGTGTCTACGAAATTAAAAATGTAAAGGCAGGTTTTTACAATGTAAAAGTTAGCTACCTTGGTTACAAACCAAAAACTGTTTTCGATGTTCAGGTTGTAAGTGCTCGCCCTACAATTCTCAATATTTTAATGGAAGACGATGTGGCAACCATGGAAGGTGTAGTGGTTGAAGCATCGCCTTTTACCAGAAGAGACGAAAGCCCCGTTTCTTTGCAGACGCTAGGCGTTTCAGAAATTCAGCGAAATCCTGGTGGCAACCGAGATATTTCAAGAGCCATTCAGGCTTTGCCAGGTGTTGCTTCGGGTGTTGCTTTTAGAAACGACATTATAATTCGTGGTGGAGCACCAAACGAAAACCGATTTTATCTGGATGGCGTGGAAGTTCCCAACATTAACCATTTTGCTACCCAAGGTGCATCTGGAGGGCCAGTTGGCATTATCAATGTAGATTTAATTAGAGAAGTTGATTTTTACTCGGGTGCTTTCCCAGCAAATCGTGGAAACACCTTAAGTTCTATTTTAGAATTCAAGCAAAAAGATGCTAGAACAGATAAATCTTCTTTTAGAGGAATTGTGGGTGCAAGCGATATCGGCTTGCAAGCAGAAGGACCAATTGGTAAGAAAACCACTTACCTTGTTTCTGCCAGACGCTCTTATCTGCAATTTTTATTTAATGCTTTAGGATTACCCTTCCTGCCTACCTACAATGGTTTTCAGGGAAAAATCAAACACAAAATTGATCAGAACAACGAAATTTCCTTCATCGGTCTCGGAGCTATCGATCAGTTTGCGTTGAATACGGGTTTGAATTTAAGCTTAGACCCGAACTTAAATCCGGGTTTAGATTCTGCAACAATAGAAAATCAGCAGTTTATTCTAGACTACTTGCCGGTTAACAGTCAGTGGAATTACACCAATGGAATTGTGTACAAACGCTACAGAAAAGATGGTTCTCAAACTTTTGTGCTAAGCAGAAATATGTTGAGCAACAGATCATTCAAATACGAAGACAACGACGAATCTAAGCGGAAGCTACAAGATTACACTTCAACAGAGGCAGAAAATAAGTTTCGTTATGAATACGATAAACTGAGCACCAAAGGTTACAAGATTAATTTTGGGGTGAATTACGAATATGCTCGCTACACCAACAGCACTTTTCAACTTCTTCCAGTTGGAGATTCGGTAATTACCCTAGATTTCGATTCTAAGTTAAGGTTACACAAATGGGGCGTTTTCGGACAAACCAGTAAGAGCTTCTTCTCTAATCGTTTGGCTGCTTCATTAGGTTTTCGTGCTGATGCCAACAACTATTCAACCGAAATGCGCAATCTGTTGCAACAGTTTTCACCAAGATTATCGTTGTCTTACAACCTGAACGCAGCGTTCTCGCTTAACTTCAATACAGGAATTTATTATCAGTTACCGCCATACACCGTTCTTGGGTTTAGAGACAATACAGGAAACTTGGTTAACCAAAACAATGGTCTGAAATACATAAAGTCAACTCATTTTGTTACTGGTTTAGGTTACTATGGCAAAAAATCTTTCAAAGCTTCTTTCGAAGGTTTTTATAAGATTTACGATCAGTACCCATTCTTGTTGAACGAGCAGATTTCGCTTGCTAATTTCGGTTCCGATTTCGGTATTGTAGGCAATGCGCCAGTAAATTCTACTTCCACCGGTAGAGCTTATGGATTGGAGTTGTTGCTTCAGCAGAAAATGAACAAAGGTTTTTACGGCATTGCATCGTTCACTTTCGTGCGAAGCGAGTTTAGCAACGTTGGCCAAAACTTAACACCTTCAGCTTGGGATAACCGCTACCTAATGACCTTAACGGCAGGTAAAATCCTCAAAAAAGATTGGGAAATTGGTTTGCGTTACCGTTTTGTAGGTCCAGCACCAACAACGCCATTAGACATTACCAACTCTAGTTTAATTGCCGTTTGGGATGTGAGTGGACGTGGTTTGCCAGATTATAATCAAATAAACACTCAGCGTTTCAATGCAACCATGCAACTAGATTTTAGAATTGATAAAAAGTGGAATTTCGAGAAGTTTGCCTTGAATTTGTATTTCGATGTGCAGAATGCTACCAATTACCAAACCACTGTACAGAGCAACTTACTTCAGGTTAAAGATGCTAATGGCAACCCGGTGGTAAATCCAGATGATCCGAGCAGATATTTACTAAAATCGTTACCAAACCAAGTTGGCCAAATTCTACCAACCATTGGGGTGATTGTAGATTTTTAGAACCTAAAACAATCCGCCCTATTTCCAACCAAAACTTCTGTATTTTTGGGGCATGCTACAAGTTCAGGTAAATAAGCAAACCATCATTCAAACAGATCAGCAAAACGGGGTTTTTACACTCAATGGTAAAGATTTTCCGGTTGATATTGTGAAAATTGATGATCAGAAATTTCATTTAATCAACAACCATAAATCGTACAATTGCGAGATTATTTCAAGCAATCCAACTGAAAAGGAATTAATTATTCGAGTTAATGGCAACGAATATGCGCTTTCTTACAAGAACGACATCGATTTGCTGTTAGAGAAAATGGGCATCAGCACCCTGAGCGAAGTAAAAATTAACGAGGTTAAAGCGCCTATGCCGGGCATGGTTCTCCGCATTCTGGTGGCAGTTGGCGATGAAGTAAAAAAAGGCGATCCAATTCTAGTTTTAGAATCTATGAAAATGGAAAATGTTCTAAAATCGCCCGGTAATGGAGTAGTAGATCAGATTATTTGCCAGCAAGGGAAATCGGTAGAAAAAGCCGATGTCCTTTTGAAATTTGCCTAAATAATCTCTGAATGTTGTTTAAAACAGCAGGAATAGCACTGAGAAATGTAAAGTATTCTGAAAGCAGCATTATTGTAAACATCTACACGGAACTGTTTGGCATTCAGACCTATATGGTAAATGGTGCCAGAAAGCCGAAAGCTAAAATTAGCTACGGTATGTTGCAACCACTTAGCCTACTAGATTTGGTGGTTTATCATAAAGCCAACGCCAATATGCAGCGGATTGCAGAGCTTAAAATGAGCCATATCTTCCAGCAGATTCATACCACACCCGCTAAAATTGCATCAGCACAATTCTTAACCGAAATAATTCAAAGCACGGTGCAGGAGGTGGAATCTAATCCCGATTTCTTTCACTTCCTAAAATCAAGCATAGAAGAATTAGAAACCATTGCAGAAGCGCACTGTGGTTTATTTTTGTTACGATTTCTAGCCTTAAATGCCTTATACTCTGGCTTTTTACCACATTTAGAAAAAGTAGAAGGTACTTATTTCGATTTTCATGAAGGTACATTTGTAGATTTTCCATTGCGGATGGATTTGGTGGCAGATAAAGCGCTTTCCGCATTTTTGAAGGAAGTTTTTGTGGGCAACACCGATCAATATTATGTGCATCCATTAACTGGAAAAGCCATAGAAGCGCTCTTGCATTTTTACCGAGTTCAGCAACCGGGGTTTAAAACTCCAAAATCTTTCGATATGCTGAAAACAATGGTGCCATTTTTATATTAATTTTACCA
>DAIRTB010000250.1:0-4301 GCA_036804105.1 Bacteroidota bacterium
TTGTACACGGCGTTCTGGTAGGAAGGTGAATTATGTTGGTTTTGAGTCGACCTAACTCCTTCTTTACAGACTTTCTAACTAATATTTTAGTTTCATTACAACAATCTCAGTTCGTCATCAAACAGATCTCCGAAAATCTGCGTGATTTATCTGCGTGAATCTACAGGGAAGAAAAACTATTTAGGGCTTGCTTAAAAACTCAAATAAAAAAATTTAACCACATAGGAAAATAGTTTGACGCACCACAAAAGAAATACATAGGCGTTAAAACGCTTAAACTAGCTATAATTTTCTATTGTTTATTGCTTTAGCAATATATATCAAAGCTTTTAATTCTATGCTCCTATGTGGTTAAAAAATAAATTATCCTTGATTTTAAAATTATGATGCAAGCTTTTTTTAGTTTTACGGGTTTTATCATTGCATCAGAAACTACAAATTCTATCTTGAACTATTGTTATTCAAGAACTTACATGTTTTTCAGCAGACCCTAATTAAAGTTTGTTGGCAAAGAACATGTGTCTCGAATCCATCTTCAATTGGTGAATAAAAAAGAATTATTTACTACTGGAACAACATCTTGTACAACCAAGCGAGTTGAACTTATAACCGGTTGTTTACGAGGAGAATCGATTTGCTCTTCTTCGGAAAATGAATGTATAAGAACGGTATCACCTTCTTCTATGTTGATTCTCTAGAAAAGTAGAAGCGAGTATTCTTTTTTTGCTTCAGTCTTAAAATTCTAGAATGAGCCAGTTGATCCATGTGTGGTTGATGGCACTTTTTGCTCCTGAATTTGCGAAATTCTGGCGATTCATGTAACCAGTTTGGAGTATTAAGCCTTTTTTAGCAATTCCAATGGTTAGGTTTCTACGGTGCTGATCTAGCCAATATACATTTTTACCGCTGTTAATAAGTAATTCTCCGCCCAGCATGGTAAAAAGTTTATAATCTGAATTGATATTCAGGATATTGTAGCGGAGACCAAATTGAAATCTGTATCGATTACTAAAATTGTACTGATTGTTTATTAGCTGTTTGTTCTCTATTAATTCCCTAAAACGGGCATCGTAACGAATTCTAGCTTGATATTGCCAATTTTCGCCTAGTGGTTTCGAAAGAAACCATTGAGCCCAAGGTCGCCACTCATTTCTTTTTAGTCCATTGTTTTCGAATGGTAGCCAAAGATGTGCCAATCCACCCGTAAATCTTCCGATTTTGGTCTCTTGAGTGTAACCAGTTCTGATGATAAAAAATCCGCCGGGAACAAAATGTGCGTCATTCCAAACGAGCAATTTCTTCCCAACTCGGTACTGCGTCATCAATCCACCCCATAACTGTCCTTGCTCAATAGTTTGTGCATTTGTGAGATTGCTAAGGAGCAAAATGGCGATTAACGCAAGAAATTTCATCACCCAAAAAAGTAAAAAACTAAGCTAATAATGCTTACAAAAAGAACGGGGTAAAGCAATGCTGTAAGAATTCCACCAGCATAAAAATCGCTTTGTTTCAACATACCTGTGCTAAAGGCTATGGCATTTGGTGGGGTAGAAACTGGCAATAGTAATGCAGTTGATGCGCACATTGCTATGCTTAGGGATGCTTCGATTGCATGGTCTGGCATTATGGTTGCCGCAATGGGTATTAAAATGGTTGCCGCTGCGGTATTGCTCATAAAGTTTGAAAGAATCGCTGTTAAGTATCCGAAAATCAGCAAAGTAGGGAAGGTTGGTACACTGCTTACATCGAGCTTGGTAATAAAATGTATGGCCAAACCGGTGTCCATAATGGCCATTCCTAAGGCTAATCCTCCAGTAACTAACATAAGTGTGTCCCAAGGCATTTTGCGCATTTCATCTGCGTCTATTACGCCTGTTAGGGTAAGAAAAATGATTGGAATTGCCGAAACTGCTGCAACTGGAATATTATGTAAAGAAGAAGTTAACCAAAGACCTATGGTAACTACAAGGGTTATCGCTACAACCCAACGTGTGCTTTTGCTCGCATGTTCGGTCTCTGGTAGGTGAGGAAATTCAACCGAAACTCGATCTTTCCATAAGGGATATTTTTTGAGCAAATAAAACCAAAATAGTAAAACGCCAATAATTGCCAACGGAACGCCATATAACATCCACTCCACAAAGTTTACACTTTTGTTCATGCTGTCTAAGGCACCAATTGCAATTGCGTTTGGAGGCGAACTGATAATGGTGGCCATCCCTCCGAAACTTGCTGCAGCAGGTATGCCGAGTAACAAGGATTTTATAAGTGGGCGCTCAATGGGCATCGATTTTATAAAAGGCATTGCCGCTGCAATGGTCATGGCGGTGGTTGCAGTATTAGAAGTGATGGACGATAAAAATGCAGTTACGGCCATCATTCCCAAAAGAACGAATGGTGGTTTTGTACCAAATATTTTGATGGTTTGCCTGAAAAGCATTTCATCGTAGCTGGTTTTGCGCATACCTTCAGCGAGGAAAAAACCTCCTAGCATCAACCAAATAATGGGGCTACTCCATTGATTTACATAGGTGATAACATTTTGAGGTTCGTTGGTGAAAGTTCCAGAACCAAGGGTATAAACCAAGAATCCGAGAATAAGAATGCCCACTGCAAACGCTGGAATTGCTTCTGAAGCCCATAGGCCAACAGCCCAAAATAACAGAAACATTACCAAAATGGCAGATTGAGATAAAGCGGGGTCTCTAAGTAAAAGAGTGAGCAAAAGGGCACCGAGCGTAACTAATAAAAATAGGAATGCTTTCTTGGCGGTCATATATTTAGATAATTTTGTCCAAAATTACGGAATTTTTAAGTGGACTCTAAATTTATTGTGTTATCATTTTATTTTTTAAATTCCAGAAGAATTCGAATAAAGTTAACTGATTGATTTTCAGTGGTTAGTTTGGAAAACCTTACTTTGGAGAATTACGAACCTTATTTGGTAGGATCTTTGTTGAAAACCGAATTGCAAAAATTCAGCAAAATCAACTTGTACGAA
Source organism: Bacteroidota bacterium (assembly GCA_036804105.1). Taxonomy (GTDB): domain Bacteria; phylum Bacteroidota; class Bacteroidia; order UBA7662; family DAIRTB01; genus DAIRTB01. Next base: position 3,002 of record DAIRTB010000250.1, read on the forward strand.
ATTAAAACTCGCTTGGGCAATTCTCAATAGATTCTAAAACGAACATGTTTGGTTTAGAAGTTCTACTTCAGCTTTCTACCATAAACTCCAAGTGGTAGCGTTAAGCCGCTTCTGCTAATGAGTGCCGTTTCTCCTGTTTCGATGCCTACATCACCAAAAAGATTTTTCATTAGGTTGTTGATAATGAGACTTGAAAAACCTAAAGAGTAGGTGTTTAAGATTAAAAAATGTTGATGCGAATCTAACAAAGCTGCTACATCTTGCATCATTTCTTGTATGTCGTTTTCTAGTTTCCAGCGCTCGCCATTCGGGCCAAGTCCGTAAGCGGGTGGATCGAGTATTATGCCGTGGTATTTTTTGCCCCTTTTCACTTCACGCTTCACAAATTTCCGGGCATCTTCTACCGCCCAACGAATATTGTCGAGCTTACTGATTTCCATATTCTGTCTTGACCAAGAAATAACTTGCTTTACAGCGTCCACATGCACAACGTCGGCACCTGCAGCTTTTGCAGCAAGCGAAGCGCCGCCCGTGTATGCAAATAAATTCAATATTTTAGGTTGCTCGCTGCCTTTAAAACCTTGTATACTTTCATAAATGTATTCCCAATTGGGGGCTTGCTCTGGAAAAATTCCTACATGTTTGAAGGAGGTTAATGCCAAACGGAAATTCATATTTAGGAGCTTGCTTTGGTAATTGAGCACCCATTCGTCGGGCATGGGTTTAATTTTCTCCCAGTTTCCAGAGGAGCTATTGAAAGCTACAAAACGTGCGTGTGCCAAATTTTCCCACTCAGATTCTGACAATCTTTTCCCCCAAACTGCTTGAGGTTCCGGACGGATTAAGATGTATGATCCAAACTTTTCTAGTTTTTCGAAATTGCCACAATCAATTAATTCGTAGCCTTGCCAACTAGTAGGGAAAATAACAGGTATTTGCATAAGCTTGCAAAGGTAAAATTATTTAATGAGCTTACCTAAATGCCAAAGTTTTTGAAGGCGCTTTGATTAAATATTACTCGTTTTCAACTATAAATAATTGCATTTAGCACTTAATGTAAATCCACTAAAAACAATTTATTCAATTTTTTAAAACTGTTATTTCTATATTGAATCCCGATTTGCTACTTGAAACTAGATATTCTACTAATTGTGTAATTTTTAGTTTGAAATCTGCAATGGAACAACCACTTAAATTCTAAACCTTTGTATAAGAAATGCGGAAGAAAAAAACCTTATTGATAATTGGTTTTAGCCTTGCCATATTGATTTTTTTATTTATTGCGCTTAGCTCTCCAATT
>DAIRTB010000251.1:0-4276 GCA_036804105.1 Bacteroidota bacterium
ACCCGAGATTTAATGCTCTTCAAATTGGGTAATGCAGATAAAGAATCTGCATAACTGTTGTAAGCTGTAACCGTAAACCAACTGCTATCGCTATTACTTAATATTTCTGCTGGAATGCCAAGGCTGCTCATATCTCTTTTTAATGAAACAGCTGCGCCATAAGTCTTAAATTCTTGCACAACAATTTTGAATTCTATGGGCTTTGGTTCTTCACTGGTTTTTGTACCGTCTAATTCAGCATTAAGCACTAAAAGTGAATCTGAAATCAGAGAATCAACCATGGCTACATCGGGTTCTATAACAGCTTCTTTTATATTTTCGGCTTCAACTGGTTGGTTTTCTATTGGTTTTGAAACAAAAAACATAGATTTTTCGCCAGAAAAGGTCTGAAGCCTAAGAGGTAAAAAGCTTGATTGTAAAAGCAAATACAGGTAGGTTAAGAAGCCAATCAAAATCACCCAAATGAGCATTACAGGCCAAACTTTCGGCTTTGTATTTTTTGCTTTTGCGGTTTCCATTTGGGCAACCACTGCCTCATGTTGGATATTAAGTGGTTCCTCAACCTGGGTTGTTATTGCTAGCTTCGGCCTAGCAGTTTCTACCTCAAAAGCATTTAAATCTAATTTTTCAAGGCCATAAGCGCCAGTTGCATCTTGGGTAAGCTTATCGGCAGAAAAAGTAATTTCACCATGTTTAAGCAAGAATGTTCCCAATCCTTTCAGATAAGCGGCATGTTCAGTCTTAAGTTTATGCAATAATTTTTGCTGCCAGTTCTCAATTATTTCCTGAACTTCTTCCTGCTTAAAACCCAACTTTTCTTGTAGATGGTTCAACAGTAATTCTTCGTCTCCAGCTTCCCCCTTCATAAAATGCACTTCATAAAAAGGCGGGGTAAGCGCCATGGTTGCTGCATCTATTTTAGCTGCAACATATTGTGTTGAAAAAGTGCCTATTTTATTTAGGTGAACTTTATGGTGTTTCTCTAAAAGGTGTACAATGGTTTGGGCAATGTCCATAACTTGCTATTTACAGCGAGAATGTTACTCCCGCCAATACATTAAAACCAAAGTTAGGATAATTATACCAACGGAAATAATTTGCCGAAGCAATGTTGTTGAGCATCAAGAAAATTGATAGTTTCTCTCTGTAACGATAATCGGCACCAATGTTAACATCAACAATTCCCTTAAACTTAGCTGCTTTGCCGTCTGGTTGCAGATAATCTACTCCGTTGAAGGTGAAAATATCCGCATTTAAGGTAAGCTTTTTATCAATATTATAAATTCCCGAAAGTTTGGTTCTGAAGGTTGGCTCCATCCATGGTTCTGCCAAGTTGCTAAGTCCAAAAGCTTGATATTGAAGATGTAAATTCAGTTGAAACTTTTCGCCCATCATTCTACCAAAAGAAGCAACTGCTTTAAATACGGTGGTTGATGTATCGTAAACGGGTTTTAATCTTTTAAAATCTAAGGTATCATTCAAAAAGAAAAGGGTAAAATCGTTTTGCTGAAGTGCTCCACTTAACTCAAACGTATAGAGTGTTCCGATTTTGCCTTTTAAGCCAGCGGTAAGTGTTGCTCTGTTTATGGTGTTTCGCATATCTGGAAAGGCACCAATAAATGGATTTCTTGTGCGCATGGTTTCCAAAGAATTTCTAAGGATTCCGCCAGTAAGGGAAGCAAATGCCAAAAGGTTATTGTCGTTTAAATCGTAAACCACTTTTACATTTGGAAAAAAGTAGGTTCTTTTAGATTTTGTAGTATCAGGAATTCCGCTTTCACCGCCTAAAATAAAACCAACATCAAACGCTAAACGATCTTGTCTGAAGATATAACTCGGTTTCACCAAGTAAATATTTCTATTTAAAGTGGTGTCTAAAAATGAATAGTTCGTGCGATCGAAATCGAAATTAACCTGAGCAATTCCAATTCCCACTCCTTTTCTAATACCCGTTTCAATTCTTACATCCGATTCGCTTTGTTCGAACTTATCCTGTAAATTATAAAATGAAAAATCGAAATGATAATTCAGATCGTCTGCATCTGGGCGAGCCGAAGCCATACCCAATTTAATGCTTGGCTTAAAAAATCGCTGACGTAAATCATTTATATCAAGTGCAGAATCTTGAGAGTTGAAGCCGTAAAAAGTATTGTAATCGCCATCAAAAGCAAGTGCTCCGCTCAAGGTGTGCTGATTTACAAAATATTTTCCATGAGCCAAAAACTCATTGCTGGCAATACGTACATTTCTAAATTCCTGATCCATCGCCTTTATTCTTCCTCTGGAAGAAAAGTGATTGAATTTAAAACCGTATTGATATTTTTCATTTCGTAAGCTCATATAATTCACATCAATCAATGGCGTGGTGTAATTTCCAAAGCCAATCTTAACGAAATTATTGTTCAACGTACTTCTGGTTTCATTACCCGATCTCAGCGGATTAATGGGCTGAACATCAAGTCCCGACACCACCATTTTATCGAAATAAGTAAAATCTAATTGCTGCTTTTCTAGGGTGTCAGATGGCAGAATAGGAAGCGGCGTTACTTTTACAGCATCGGCCAAATTCGGTTCATAAGCTTTTATAACCTTAATAGGTTCCGTATTAAAAGCGGGTTGTGCCCAAGCGGTATTTCCCACTAAAAGGGTGGTTAACACAAGGGCAAACAGGGTTTTAATTTTTTTATGGATGATGGAAATGCGCATATTATTTACCCTCCAATTTTTTTAGTTCAGTTAATTTCAACTCAGCTTCTCGCTTAATTTCGGCGATGTTATAATTCTCGATTACAGATTCTAGGGTAACCCGAGCTTGAAAATAATTTTGCTGAGCTGTGTAGCTATCAGCCAAAAGAATAAAACTTTTTGCGCTCCACAAATCGAAGAATGGAATTTTATCTACCAACTCTAAAACCGATGCTTGTGTTGCATTCTGATCGCCTTGTAAGAATTGAATCTTGGCCATGGTGTATTTTGCCTCGGCTGCGAATTCATTTTTATTTACTTCGTAAGCTTTCTTTAAATCTGCAAAAGCCTCAGATAACTGATTTTTTCCGAGTTTAGCTTTACCAGAAATTAAGTTAACTTCCTGCATAATCTCTTGCGAAAGTCCAGCTTGCTCTGTTAAAATTCGGGCATTACTCAAGGCAACATCATGCTTTTCTTGAATACTCGCAATGCGAGCTTTACCTAATTGTGCAATTGTTTTGTTAGATTTTGAGAACGCTTTCTGCTCCAAATCATCATATAAAGCAAAAGCCTTATCGTATTCTTTTTTCGCAAACCTTATTTCTGAAGCTCTAAGTAATGATCGCTCTAAGAAGGTTGTATTGTTTTGTTGGATTATAAACTCGTAATCGGCCAAAGCCAAATCAGTTTGTTTGGTTCTATAATAACAATCCGCTCGGTTAAAACGAGCTTCGGCTATAAAATACCCTTCTGGAAATCTGCCGATGTAGCGAGTTAGCTCATTTATTCCTCTTGTACAATCGCCTCTACTGTAAGCCAAATCGGCAGATTGATAAGTGATTGAATCTTGAGCTGTGGTGGAAATACTTCCGCTTGGCAAAGTTTTAACGTAAGCAAAATAGGTATCTACATCGTTTTTGGCAATGTAGTTTTGCTCAATTCCTTTTAAAGCATCGTTAAATTCTTGAGATTTTGGGTATTTAGCAACCACAACTTTATAGGCCAAAATCGAGTTGTCGTACTTAGATTGATTGTACAAAATCAATCCCTTAGTTAATAAGGCTGATGCATTTTGGCTGCTATTGGTCTTAACTACAATTTTCTCAACCTCGGTTAATGCTTCTTCCAGTTGATCGTTTACAAAATAGTAATTCACCAATTCCATGGTAGCTAAATCGGCATATCCAGATTTAGGGAATTTGGTATTCAGTTCTCTAATTAGTGTAATTTTCTCGTTGTATTTACCTTGTAAGCCACTGATAACCGCCTTTTGGAAAATGAGGTAATCTTGGTTATTGGCATTTTGGTTAATTGCTCGATTGTAAAAGTCGGTTGCGGCTACGTAATTGTTACCAGCAAAATGGGCGTCTCCCGTTCTTACTAATAAATCGTTAAACGCATTTTGATACAATCGCTGGGTTTTAAGATTTGCCGGTAGGTTATTGAAACTTGTTAAGGCTGATTCAAAGTAATTGAGTGCCGTTTTGTAATTACTTGTTTTAAGATTGCTGTAGCCTAAGGTGTAATTCGCAAAAGCGGCATTGGTGTTTTGTGCCACCTTCACTTTTCCATTAAGTGCGCTCAGAAA
>DAIRTB010000252.1:0-4270 GCA_036804105.1 Bacteroidota bacterium
TTGTTGAGAGCGAAGACCATAGAAAAGATCCACTTGGAATCTCTTTCCACCTTAGAGAAAACACCAGCAGCAAGCAGAGTTTTTTTATTTTGGATGAAGGTTCTATGGTTAATACAGATCGGAAAGAAGGGGGTTTATTTGCTAGAAATTCTTTGTTCGATGACTTTTTAGAATACGTTTTCCGTGCAAACGAATACAATAAAGTGATTATTATTGGCGATAAATTTCAGCTTCCCCCGGTTGGAAGTCTTGCATCAAATGCTTTATCGAAAGATTATCTGAGCGAAACGCTGATGCTGCAAAGCTTCGGCATGGAATTGAAAGAAGTAAAACGACAACAATCTGGCTCTTCGATTTTAGAAACTGCCAACGAAATTAGAAAGATGCTGCTAAATGGCATTGAGCAAAACTTCTATCCAGAAATTGCATGGAACGAAAAGGAAGTGGAAAGCATTCAGAGCATCAGCGCAGCAGTAAATGTGTACATGGAACATTATGCTCAGCAACCAGACGAAACCGTTTTCCTCACTTATTCTAACAGAATGGCCAATGTAATCAACAAAAAGGTTCGGAAAATTCTTTGGGGTGAAGACCTAAAAGCACCACAAGTTGGCGACCAAGTAATGGTTGTCAAAAATCATTACATCCAAAAAGAGGAAGGCTACGATTTTATTGCCAATGGCGAAATGGGCAGCATTGCAGAGGTTTTCGAAAAATCTGAACACATTTACGCTGGCAAAAAATGGGGCGACATTAAACTTAATTTCGAAAATGGAAAAGGCGAGCAAGAACAATATCGTTACAACGCTTTGTTAGATCTTCTAGATAGCAGCGCTGCCTCTTTATCGTCTGAAGAACAACAACTTATCTTGGCCATGCGTAGAAAGAGGGAGAATTACTCAGGTCAAATGGATCCCTATTTGAATGCACTTCAACTGAAATATGGATATGCCATAACCACGCATAAAGCGCAAGGTGGCGAATGGAACAATGTTTTCATTTTGCTGGAAGGGCCATATGGCGAAAAAGAAAGCTATTACCGATGGCTGTATACTGCCATCACTCGTGCTAGAAATAGCCTGTATTTCGTAAAGCCCTCCTAACTTTACAAAGTCACTATGATTAAAGAAAAAGCAAAACGCTTAATGGGTAGCAAATTAGCTGGAAACTTCTTCTGGATGAGCGGCATGCAGGCAGCAAATTACCTGCTTCCTTTAATTACTATACCCTACCTAATTCGGGTAGTTGGTGAAGCAAATTTTGGCGCTTTAAATCTTGCATTAGCAATAATTGGTTATTTGGTGGTATTAACCGATTATGGATTTAACATAACTGCCACCCAAGAAGTTAGTTTAAACAGAACCGATCATAAAAAGCTGTCCGAAATCTTTACGCATGTTATTTTTATGAAGCTAATGTTGGCAATAGTAGGATTTCTGTTGCTGTTTTTGGTAGTACAGATTCCGGTATTTAAGTCAGAACAAAAAGTAATTCTGCTAACCTACGGAATGGTAATTGGCAATGTTATTTTCCCGATTTGGTTTTTTCAAGGGATGGAAAACATGCGATTCATTACGGTTTTCAATATGGGTGCTCGCTTAGTGTACACCATTCTTATTTTTATGATGATTAAAGAGGCAGAAGATTACCAAATAGTGCCTATATTAAATTCCATTGCAGCAATTTTAGCCGGATTAGTGGCTTTGCTTTTTGTGTATATTAGGTATAAGCTCAGGATAATTAAAATCGAAATTGAGATCATTAAAAGCTACTTTAAACATGGTTGGAATGTATTTATCTCAAGTTTTGCAGTAAGTCTATATCTTAACAACAACATTGTAATTTTAGGCTTATTCGGCACGAAAGAGCAGGTAGGCTACTATGCAATTGCTGAAAAATTGTTTATGGTTGGCAGGCAAGCTATGAACATAGTTTTTCAGGTAATACACCCAAGAACGGTAAAATTAATTGCTGATAATTTTTCGGAAGCACGTATTTTCCTGCAAAATTGGACGAAATATATTGCTGTAATTGGTATTGGAGTTGGTATTGGTCTTTTTGCATTTGCTAGGCCAATTACTCTATTCTTTTCAGGAACAGATAATTCGGAGATTATTCTCCTTCTACGTATGCTAGCTTTTGTTCCACTTATTATAGGTTTAAACATTCCTGTTTTTCAGTTAATGTTGGCAAGAAATATGGCATCAGCGTATAGACCACTGTTATTAGGAGGTGCTGCTCTAAATATAGTCTTAAATTTCACACTTGCTCCCCTACTTTTCCATTATGGAACGGCAATTGCCTTAATCATAACCGAAATCTTTATAACCGCTGGGTTGTACTTCATTCTCTTTAAAAAGCACCGGAATTGGTGGATTTATTAATCTAATTATAAAAGTAAAAAAAAGTTTTATTTTTTTCAAAAAGACCGAATCAAATCTGAATCTTTATTATTAACCATAAAAAAAGGAGGTCAAAATTGACCTCCATTTTATCACCTAAAGAATTCCTATTTGCTAACTACAAAACGGAAGTTCTCAGAAACTTGGCTGTTTGAGATTCTTCCCATGTAAACACCATTTGGTAAACTGCTTAATTCTAAGCTTACAATTCCATTATTGGTCATCACTGCATTGCGTCTTGCAACAACTTTACCTTGAATGTCCATAATTTCAATTGAAACTGCATTACGCAACTCTTCGTTAAACTTGATGTTCAAGTTTCCATTACTAGGATTTGGGAATACAGTTAAATCGACACCATTTTTGGTTATTTTTCCCACGCTTAAACCGATTGGAGTATTGTACCCTTGAATATCTGATCTGTTTCTTGGCAATACTTTCCAGTTACCGAAACTAAACGTAAGTATTCCTCTTAAGAAACCTAATTGTTGGTTTAACGACAATGAATCTAATGCAAAATTCGCTTGAATATCGAACGATTGATCATCAACACGAAGGCCAACAGTTGTTGTTGTGTCTTTATAGATGCTCCACTCTCCAAACTGACTTGGCGCATCTGGATTCTGATTTACAACAAAAACGTTGTTAAATTCAACCAACATACCTTCGTAGGCTTCAGTAAAATTATAAGATCTTGCAATAACAGAATCGATATTCAAATTGGCATAAGCTGGAGGCATATTTCCACGACTAATCAACTGGAAGGTAACATTTCCTAAAGTTGTAACATTAAAGTTCTCGAAAACTCGTGCGGAGGTTATTAAAATACTATCACCAATTCTTAAGGTATCAACATTTGGTTGACCACTTCCTAGGAAAATACCGCTATATGGGGCTGTATCATCTTGAATAGTAACTAAACCAAGATTATTAGGTGCATTTCTAGCGGTTACTACAGCACGAATTCCTAGGTTCTGATCAATTGTTTTATTGAAATAAATTGAATTTCCGTTAGGGAAAATGGTTTCCTGAATCTGAGAAATTTTAGTTATTCCACCATTAATAACTCGGTATAATTGACCTGTACCTAATGTATCTGGGAATGTCGTAACATTGGTATCGTTGTCAACTGCACGAATGTAATACTTCACATAGGAAAGATTTGGCTGAGCTGGAATTGTACCAACCCAGTTGTTACCTACTTGTAACATAGGTGTTGAAGTAAAATTGGTGCTATTTAAACCAACTGCATAAAACAATTGAGCTGAAACTACGCTACCATCTAAATCATCAATAACTGCATTAATATCAACACTTTGAGTTGAGCTTGGCACAGCAGGCGCCGGGTTAATACTTGAAACAAATGGTGGAGAAGCAGAAACAGGACCTAAATCTGTTGTGTCTAAAGGAATTAATTGGTATTGATTACCAGCAGATGAACCACCAGCAAAATAAGTTTCTGTAATTACACCACGAACATAAGTAAACACCTTACCCTGTTGTACAAAAACGGGTGCTGAAGAATTAATTGGCACCGAAGCCGTTGAAGAAATAAACGGAGGTCTGAAAAATGCAGAGACGTCTCTAATAAAGATTCTGTTACCCTGTGGATCTTGAATCTGCCAGCTAACTCTTCCACCACCAAAAGTAGAAACGTTTACAATGGCAACATTCTGAAATTCAACGTACATACCCTCGTATGGCTCACCAGTTAAGTGCTGAATCAATTGATTACCAGTACCATCGTTTTGCATAAACTGATTTATAGTTACAATTCTAGGAGCAGGAGGTACTGCAAAACCAACAACACTTGGAGCAATGCCTGGCAGTAAGTCTAATTGAGTTTCGCCAGATGGCACTGGATTACC
>DAIRTB010000253.1:0-2029 GCA_036804105.1 Bacteroidota bacterium
TACTCAATCTTCTGTGGAAGTCGGACGAGGCTATAGTAGTGATGAGACATCAGTAATGGATTGTGGAGCGAAGGGCTTCGGTCATTTAAGTGAATCGACAATTAAACAACTTGAAAAGAGGATGATTTAAATGAATGTACACGTAGTAAAAACGTAATGTTTTAATTATCAAAGAATGACACGAGCCGTGTGAGGGGAGACTTTCAAGCACGGTTCTGTGAGAGGCTTGCGGGTGAAATCCCCGCTTGCCTACTCGGCGTGAAAAACAGGGCGACCACAAGGGATCGCCCCTACATATTCCTGCTCATCTTAAAATCCTAGAATCGTGTTCAAAAACAGCCCGTAATTGCAGGGTGTGAAAAAAGCAAATCTCTATCATCAAAATAAATTGTGTTCAAAAAAAGACCAGAGGCCATTCCCATAATCATCACTCGGCAGAGCCGAGCGATGGCAAACGTGCTAGTAAAAATCCGTTCATGGAGATTTGCGAAAATCAAATGCATTTATTCCCCACGCCCACGGCTAAAGCCATGGGCTATGTGCTATTGCAATCCCCACAATAATCATATAAGCTCATCGTACAGACGCCATGTTGGCGTCTCAATACAGACATCATCCAAAATCAAACATCAAACATCAAACACCCAAAATCAAAAATCAAAAATCAATAATCAAAAAACAATCCTAGCCTGTACCCTACCCACATGCACCGTAGGTATCTGTGGTAGTTTCCGGCCTTCGTAGCTGAAATTGAGTTGGAGGTTGTTGGCCAATTTTTTGAAGAGGGTTAGGTTCCAGAGTTGGTTGGTGCCAGTTGCTAGACCTTGCAGCATTTCGAAGGATGCTGGCGAATTGGGTAATCCATTGAAGTTGATGGATACCAAGCTGTATTGCAAGCGTAAAGAGCTTTCTTTTATTTGATTGATATTGGCTTCCAGAATGCCTTTTTGCACAGTGGCACGCTCAACAGCGCCATCAATTCCTTCGGATAAGGTATTAATTTTGGTGCCGTAATTATAGGAAAGGGAGAAGCGGAGGTTGCTGTTGGGTACAAAATTTAGCTTCGGTTCAATTTCCTTGAATACAATTCTGTAGTTCCGATTTAAGGAGTAACTCGCCAATAAATCTCTTACGCCTTCTTTAAGTAACAAATCTGTTGTAAACGCCTTTGAAATCTTGTTCCGAATGCGTACTGCTGTTTCACTAAAACCTTTTTCGTCGAATCCATTGGTAAGCAGCAACTTAGAAAATCCTTTGCTTAGATTTAAGTCTATACCAAACCCTGTTCCTGAACGATTATAGAAAAAGCTATTTCTGAAAACGGTGTTTGATGCCAATAAAGAAGTATCCACTAGAAAATCGTTGAATGGATTTAAGTATTTAAGCGATGCATCGGTTTGAGCTTTGTTATCTAAGCTTAGAATGCTTAAATGCGAAAATTTTCTTCCCAAATTTGCCCATTTACCCTTCTTACTTTTATCGATCAGCTTGGTGAAATTGGTATTGATGGTCTGATTAAACTGGGTTGAAAATGTGGGTACAAACTCATTTCCCGGAATAAAAACCTTGATGAAATTTGCTTGATCGCTGAAGAAGGAAATCTCAAACTCGTCTAATTCTTGTATTCCATTGTTGTTGTAATCGTTCCAGACATAATTTCCTTGTCCTGCGGGGACTTCCAGAAACGCAAAATTCCGCTTTAGCTCTTGCCCACTTGAGGCGGAAACGAAGCTGGAAGCGGTAATAAATCGATCGAAGAATGCGCCGTTGTACTCGAATTGACCGAGTATGCTTTGTTCTCTTCCTTGAGTTGGTCCTGAAACAATGTCTGCAATTCTATATTGGGCATTTACTCTTGTCTGATGATTTTCCAATCCGGTAAAATCCATCAATCCATTAAAAATATGCCCATTCTGATTAAAAACTAAATTGTTTCCAATCGGCAAGTAATCGCCTCTGTAGATATAATTGAAGCTGGCTTTTCTGGGTTTATCTGGCAAAGTGCTGATTAAGGCATCGGCAATCAAAA
>DAIRTB010000253.1:2039-4234 GCA_036804105.1 Bacteroidota bacterium
GAGTAAGGGTATCTACTAGGAGATCACTTATCTGATTATTCTCCTGTTCCAACCTCAATCGGTAGTGAAAAAACTTAGATCTCAGATTGTATTGAAGCAAATCTTTTGCGAATGTACCTCGCTTATCGAATCTTGCCACATCTCTAAACCCGAGAACATCGCTTTCTTTCCAGCTCCAGCCCGCTTCTGCACGGTACCGAATGGAATTTCCGAAATCTGCGACACCAAAATGCTGAAGTTTTACCCCGAAATACTGCTTGGTAGATTTCCTCCAAGATGCGTTTAAACCGGTTAAACTTTCTCTGTTAAAAGAGTAAATGCTGTCTAAATTCCAATCTCTGGCAAATTCCATGTTTCGGTAGGGTTGAATAACCCGGAACCCATTCTCTAACTGCTCGGTGTTTAATTCGGCAGCGAATAACCCTTTTCCAAGTTTCGGAATGTTGAGGCTGTCTTGAAAATTCAATGCAGCTCGTAAGGCATAAGCATTTTTCTCTGGACTTGAAGCTTCCGAAAACAAGTTATTATCGGCAACGCTTCTTGCTAATTCTGTGCTTACTCTCAGTTTTTCGGAAATTTTATATCGAGTTCCAACGCTGGTTAGCTGCACTTTAGAAGGCGGAACCAATCGTAATAAGGGTGCATAGCTTCCTCTGCGAACCGTGTCTGAACCCACTATTTCGGGTGGAATCCAACTAAAAACTCTGCCATTCGAATTGTTTTGGGCAGGCTGATAATCGCCATTGCCTTGTCCAACAAAACTGAAGGTAACCCTGAATTGTGCGCTGTCTGGATTTGCAGAAAACACATACACATTGGTAAAACCCAGTGTATCAATTCGTTTATACAAAAGTTGATCAGGAGAAAACTCTACGGCTTCTGCACTTGGAAGAAAAACTTCTGTGGCGAAATCGTTTCCTGCTTCGGAAAGAAATCTGCGCTGATTTTCGTTGAGGGTTTGTTGTATCGGTTGATTCCTTAAATCGCTTTCAGTATAATGATTTACATAAAGTTCTAAATCCTTAATCTTGGCCGCAACATCAACTGCTAAAATTCCACGCACAAAAACCTGATTGGCGTACTCAAACTCCACTATTATTCTACTTTGGTTGGTGATGATTCGGTTTGGAGTGAAAACTAAATCGGCAGTGTTGTAATCGATTATGTAATCGTATTGTTCACCTCTTTTTAGCAGGATACCATCAAAGTACACTCGTTCAGAATTGGCCAAAACCACAATGAAAGATTCGTTTTGTGTGCCAACTAATCTGTAAGGTCCTTGATTTCCTTCCCTGCCTTGAAATACATTTCGGCCAAATCTACCACGTGCCGAAGTTGCAGAAACCTTAGATTTTATCTCCACATCTTCCTTGATTTTGAAAGCATTTTCTATCGACAAACCTTTCGCATTCTTGAAGTAGCGATTGAAATAGGCGTCTTGTTGCAGCAAATCGAAATCGCCCAAAATAACAGAATTGTTTGGGTTGCTAATTTTAAAAAACACCCGATCGAAGTCTTGCAATTGCTGCGTAACTCCCTCAGGTTGAAAGGGAACGGTATTGTCTGTTATGTTGGCTTCGAGGGTTAAATCGTTCCCTAAATTTCCCGTGAGCTGAAGATTTAAACCGCTGTTTACCACCACATTTTGGTTATTACCGAGGCTAATTCCTCTGGAAAGACTTCCACTCGATTGCAAACCTTGGAAATCTACTAACTGAGTACTTTTTCTTTCTGGCTCAACTTTAAAGGCATTAAACAAACGACCGTCGATGGTATCCACTTGTTGCTCTTTCATTTTGGTGATGGAAGTGGGCAAGCGAAAATAGAAAACTTTGAAGTTAGCAACTAGCGAATCGGTAATTTCAGGGCCCTTCCAAGTGAAGGTTGAAAAGAGTTCGTTGAAAACAAAAAGGGAGTCTGCAACCTGACTGCCATCTTCAAAAAAAAGAAAAAAACTGTTGGGTTGAGTGCTCAGCGAATCGAGTTTAATCTCTTTTTTTCCAGGCAAAAAAGTAACCTTACGCTCGTTAGAAAAAGATTGAGCGTTCAGTTTGAGCCCAGCGAGACAGCATAAAACACTAAGAATCCATATCCGCATCCTGTTGCAATATGGGGAAATTAAGGTAAAAAGTTGTGCCCACTTCTGGAAAGGAGGTAAACCTAATTTCGCCGTTATTTAAATCAACAATCTTCTT
>DAIRTB010000254.1:0-4223 GCA_036804105.1 Bacteroidota bacterium
ACGTAGGTTTTGGTGGCACCAAAGCAGATTTTCTAAATCGCTTCGAATAGGCAATTGAGTGGCATTGCTTGGTTGGTGAGAAAATCGATTTCCATTATAACCGATATTAAAAAGATCTTCGAAAAAGATTTGAGGAGCGCCATCTACTGCTAAAATGATTGCATAACAAACAGATAATCTACCATCGTTTGGTTCTATGTGCGCACCAAGTTGAGAGCCAGTATTCCAACCAGTATAATTTCCAGTTGGGCTTAATTGTGGTCTGAAAGTATCGTGATTGTTTACAAATGGAACAGTTCTAGCCCTATTGCTTTGTTGGAAACTTGGCACTGTACCTAAATCGAAATTTCCATTGCCTTGGGTGATGCCAGTAAGTGCGTTTCTAAGGGCAAAATCGAAGGTTCCTGCTCGGTTTTGAACCGCATTGGCCCAATTGTCAAGTTCATTGGCGCCACCAACCCATTCGCCAACTGCAAACATTTCGTTACCGCCACTTGCAAAACCAGCAGCATTTTGGAGATTCCAAAGCATGTCTTCGAATACGTAGGGTTCTACATGTTTTACTGCATCTAATCGAACTCCATCCCAACCCATTTGCTTTTTATACCATATCATCCATTCTCTCATGCCATTTCGCATGTAGTTTGAAGATTGAGCTGGATTGAAAGTTGCGTTGCTACTTAAACCAAAAGCGTTTGATTCGAAAGAAATATCGGGGCCGAAATAAATGGTATTAATTTGGTTAGTGCAACAAACATTCCCTGGATTTGGGTAGAAATTCTGCCAATTTTTAGGGAATCGCCCATTTCTTCCAAGATAATGTAGAGCAGATTCGTTGGAGGCAGGACTGGTATAACTTATGTATCTAAAGTTTTTGAAACGAGACGTTGTGCCATCATCCATTGCAGCAGGATCTTGACCTCCAGCTGAAAGTGCGCTCCCGGCACCGTCCATGTGGTTCAAAACTACATCTTGAATAACATCAATTCCATTAGCTTTTAAAACGGCAACTAAACGGAGTAGTTCATCCTTGTCGCCCATTTTATTACCAATAAAGCGCTTTTGGAATTTTTCTCCAAGGTCGTAATGATCGAAAGGCGAATACCCATTGCTAATTCTATTGGCGTTCTTAATGGTTACAGGCAACCAAACAGCATCTATTCCCATTGCTTTTAAACGAGGGGCAAGTTCTAAAAAATAGTTAGACCAATCGTTTTCGAAATTATTATTGTGGAAATCCCACCAAAATCCTTGCAATAAAATTTGTTGATTATTGGGGTTCTGATTATTCTGGGCTTGCAACTGCAATGCACTCATTAATAGGATAGTAAGCGAAAATAAAAATCTCCTCATGTTTGCTAAGTGTTGTTTCTACAATAAGCGAATAAACGATATTTTTTTAAAATTCCAAGAGTTTGATAAAAACAATTTTAAGCATATGTACCAAAAACTGTTTTTACAGCTCATTAATATTCTTCAACACCAACTCAGCGTGTTGTAAGGTGTCTTTCAACTTTGGTTGATCGAATTTTGAAAGTGTTTGGTATACCATTCCCAATCTCGCATTCTTACTTAGCAGATCTTTATTGCGCTCGAAGAAATGCCAGTACAAACTATTAAACGGACAAGCTTTTTCTCCAGTTTTAACATCGGGTTTGTAAAAGCAGGAATCGCAATAATCTCCCATTTTTTTGATGTACTGTGCACTCGAAACATACGGTTTAGTGCCCACAATTCCACCATCAGCAAACTGGCTCATACCTCTGGTATTGGTAATCTCCACCCATTCAATGGCATCGATGTAAATGCCTAAATACCATGCATCTACCTCGTCTGGATGAATTCCCGCCAACAAAAGAAAATTCCCAGTTACCATAAGGCGTTGAATATGGTGTGCATAAGCAGTTTCTAAAGATTGGGATATGGCATGATGTAGGCAATTCATTTTCGTATCGCCAGTCCAAAACCAATCTGGAATTGATCTTTTGTGGTTGAAGTAATTTAATTGCGCATAATCCGGCATTTTTGCCCAATAAACCCCACGCATGTATTCACGCCAACCTAAAATCTGGCGAATAAAACCCTCTACCTGATTGAGTAATTCTGTTGATGGATTCGCTACATAAGCAGCCTCTACTGCTTGCACCACTTCCAATGGATGTAGCAGTTTTATATTTAAAGCAAAGGAAATCCTAGAATGAAAAAGAAAAGCATGTTTGGTGTAAAGCGCATCTTGGTATTTTCCGAAAAATTCCAATTTATTGTCAACAAAGTGTTGCAACTGTTCTAGAGCCTCAAATCTACTAATTGGCCAATTGAATTTCTCAGGATTTACACTACCAATCGTTTCGATTCCAGCAGCTTGTATTTCTTCATAAATCCCATCCAGGTTATGGAAGGGAATTACATCATCTGGAATTGGAACTTCTTCTTTGTATTTGTTGCGATTTTCAGCATCGTAGTTCCATTTTCCACCAACAGGCTCACTTTTTGTCTCCATCAAGATTTGGAATTTCACCCGCATTTTCCGGTAGAAACTTTCCATAATCATGGTCTTTTTGCCCTTGAAAATCTCTTGAAATTCTTTTCTGCCACAGAGGAAATGCTCTGTACCAAAAACCTCTTTTTCGCAAGGAATTTGCATTCGTTTCAATTCTTGCTCAAGTCTATATTCGTCTGGAACTTGGTACTGAAAATTTGAAATTTCGTACTTTTTAATCAGCCAATTTAAGTTACCTTCAATGGTTTGCTTATTGTTTTCATCGCCAATTTTCAAGTAAATAAATTGATGGCCAAGTGCTTCCTTTTCTGCTGCGAACTGGCGCATAGCTGCAAAAAACCCCAATACTTTTTGGATATGGTGGCGCACATAATCGGTTTCTTGGCGCATTTCTATCATCAAATAAATTACATCTGGATCTACTTTTTCAAACCAAGCGTGATTATGATTTAGTTGATCGCCTAAAATTAATCGTAAAGTTTTTGCCATAAATATTTAAAAATCAGCACTAATAAAATAAATTTTTCTTTTTCGGGTGATGCCTTTCCTGCTAATCGAAATCACGTTTCTAGGAACAATAAAGCTGCTTTATTGTTAGCACTTCATGAAATTATTTGCATTCTGTTTGATTTTCGTTGCCCTGTTTTCATCATGCAAAGAAAAAAAATTCCCAAAGGTAGATTATGCAAACTTGGAGCCTACTTGCACCGAGCAGTCTAAGTTATTCTTTAAGAATGTGCGTCAATATTACTATGAACGGGATGATAAAATTGGTGCAACTGCACCACTTTTTCGTTGGACGAAAACAAGAGTAAATCAACAAAAGCCCTACGTAAATTTGGTTATTGCTTTGAACGAATTGAACAACCAAGCTAATTTATTAATCGAACCAAACGATTTCATTAAAGCAAGCGAAAACCCGATAATTATCGTCGCCGATACAAGTTATCAAACAATCGACACCATTTCGCTTACTTTCAGCGGCATGAACGATCACCTAGTTAAAGCTGGCAAAATCTACGATTACATAGACGAAAAATCCAATTTCTACTTTCAATTAGCTAAACCTGAGAATGCAATGCTCACTGAATCATCTGATAGAGCAAACTACCAAAAAGTGGTGCGGGATTATCTGCGTTTGATTAATGCGATTTTGTAGTCTAAATATTCAAGTATTTTACCTCAACACCAATTGAATCGTTTCCTTGCTACGTTGTTCTAAAATTACGGCCTTGCCAGAGATTAAACCTGCTACCAATTTATCACTGTAGTGGCGAACGGTAAGCAATTCTAAATCTTCCATCATCTCCAAATCGAAATATTCTTCTATTCTTTTGCGGAATGGCGCAATTTTAAATGGATCGTTATCAATTATTACATTGAAACTTACAGCGCTATTTTGTGTAAGGTTGGCTTTTATACCCAAGCTGTACAGCTCAATAAAAATCTTACTTAGGCTTTCTTCTGCAATAAAGGAGAAATCTCTAGATGAAAATTTTATCAAAACTTGCTTGCTTTTTACAATTATGCAAGATGGAAATTGGTGCGTTTTATCTGAGAAATGTGCAATGGTAGTTCCAGGTGCTTTCATATTCAAAAAGCTACGCACTTTCATTGGGATGCCCTTGTTTTGCAAGGGTTTAATGGTTTTCGGGTGGATAACCGAGGCCCCGTAATAGGTCATCTCCACAGCTTCTCTGTAAGTTAGCTCTGGAATTACCTT
>DAIRTB010000255.1:0-4221 GCA_036804105.1 Bacteroidota bacterium
ACCCGGTACCACTGGCGTTTCTGGTTCTGGATCGTCTTTCTTACAAGCACCAAGCGCTAAACCTGCTACAAGAATAGCAGTAAATAAGTAGTTTAATTTCATTGTGAATTTATTGTATTGCAAATGTATAAGACTTTTGTGATTCCACCTTATTTGAATGTAAAAATAGTGTTAAAAAAGCCCGTTTATCTGTGCATCTATTTTATTTATTATCAAGCCAAGGTCTTCTGGTTTTTCTGAGAAATCGATATGGTCAACATCAATTATCAACAAATTGCCAATGTTATAGCCCTCAATCCAAGCTTCATAGCGCTCATTTAGCCGTTTTAAATAATCTAAACGGATTCCATCTTCGTAGGCTCTGCCTCTTTTTTGTATCTGTTTTACCAAGGTAGGAACACTTGCTCTTAGGTAAATCAACAATTCTGGTGGTTGAATTAAGGTGTTAATGGAATCAAATAATTTTCGGTAATTTTCGAAATCTCTACTCGACATTAAGCCCATTGCGTGCAAATTAGGCGCAAAAATATAGGCATCTTCGTAAATTGTTCTATCTTGAATTACCTTGTTTTCGCCTTTTCTAATTTCCAACAATTGCGTAAAACGAGCATGCAAAAAGAATATCTGAAGGTTGAAAGACCACCTATTCATATCCTCATAAAAGTCGTTTAAATAAGGATTATTTTCTACTTCCTCAAAATGCGGTTCCCAATTATAATGTTTGGCCAACTTAGAGGTTAAGGTAGTTTTTCCTGAGCCGATGTTTCCGGCAATAGCTATGTGCATGCTTTAATATGATTTTAAACCCATTATTTCTCGTACTTCTAAAAGGGTTTTTTCCCCATTTTCTTGGGCCATTTCTGCGCCCCGTTTCATTACCTTATTCAAGTAGTTTTCGTTTCCTTTTAGGTCGATAATTTTAGATCTTATGGGCGATACAAATTCTATAACATCGGCCAAAAGCTGCTTTTTTAAATCACCATACCGGATGCTGCAATCTGCATAAGCGTTTCTGAAATGGGTAACTACATCACCCTTAGAAACCAAATCCATTATTTTGAAAAGATTTTCTACTGGTTCTGAAACAGGAGTATTGGGTTCCGTTGGTCCTGCATCTGTTACCGCTCGCATAATTTTCTTTTTGAGCGTAGCATCATCATCTGAAAGAAAAAGGGCATTGTGCTCGCCCTCAGATTTACCCATTTTGCCAGTGCCGTCAAGTCCGGGAACCTTTACCAATTTACCTGTAAAACTAAATGGATATGGCTCTGGAAAGGTCTCTGTGCCATAAAAGTGGTTAAAACGATTGGCAAAATTCCTTGCCATTTCTAAGTGTTGCTCCTGGTCTTTCCCCACCGGAACTTTGGTTGCTTTGTGGATTAAAATATCGGCAGCCATTAAAACAGGGTAGGTGAGTAGCCCCGCATTTACATTGTCTGGATTCTTTCTTACTTTGTCTTTAAACGATGTACTGCGCTCTAATTCACCCAGATATGCGTGCATGGAAAGCAACAAATATAATTCGGCGGTTTGACGTAGATCGCTCTGAAGATAGATGGTAGATTTCTCGGGATCGATACCACAGGCAAGATATTCTGCTAAAACCGTTCTAGAGTTTTTATAAATTTCTGTTGGGTTTGGATGTGTAGTTAAGGCGTGGTAATTGGCAATGAAAAAGTAGCAATCGTGCTCATGCTGCATTTGAACAAAGTTTTTCATAGCACCAAAATAATTGCCGAGGTGCAAGTTTCCTGTGGAGCGAATGCCGCTAACCACTTTTTCTCGTTTTACATCCATTTAAGGCGAAATTAATAACTAAAAAGGTACTTTTGTAATTTAAGCAGCATTTAAGGCAAATGGTTTCGAAACTTAGGTTGGTATATTTTTCATTCTTATTTATAACCTCGTTTCTACTATTATATCCACTAAATTTTATTTTGCTGAAAGTTAGGCGATTCCATCACCCTGCTCATCGCCTGAGAAGATATTGGGCTCGTTTTCTTTTCGCCTTTGGCCCATTTAGACTTTCGGTATCTGGGAGAGAAAATCTGGTAAAAGGTCAATCATATATTATTTGTGCTAATCACACATCTTATTTAGATATTCCAGCACTGGCGGCGGCAGTTCCAGTATTTTTTCGTTTTTTGGGGAAGGCAGAACTCGCTAAAATACCCCTTTTTGGTATTTACTTCAGAACCTTAGATATTCCAGTTAAGCGAGAATCTCAGAAAAATAGTTACGAGGCATTTATTTACGCTTCCCAACAATTAGAAAAAGGCGATAGCATCGCTATTTTTCCAGAAGGAGGAATTGTTTCAGTAGAACCTAAGCTAAATCGCTTTAAATCAGGAGCTTTTAGAATGGCATTCGATTTAAATTTGCCCATTCTTCCAGTTACACTTTTAGATAATTACCGCTTGCTTCCCGATAGTAAATTCGAAGCCCATGCAGGCAAATGCAGGGTGGTAATTCATAAACCTGTTTTCCCAAATGAAAATGGTATTTTTGACACTAAATTACTAAGTGATTCCGTTTTTTACACCTTACAAAATTGTTTAGACACATATGCAAATAAATGAAGAGATGATTGATCGTCTTGCGCACCTTGCAAGATTAGAGTTCAACGCCGCTGATAAGCAAGAAATGATTGCCGATTTAAGTAGAATGTTAGATTTTGTAGAAACCCTTAACGAGGTGGATACTGTGGGAGTTGAGCCGCTTGTGTACATGACAGATCATACCAACGATTTCAGGAAAGACGAAGTAATTCACAGCATTTCGAGGGAAGAAGCATTGCTGAATGCGCCGAAAAAAGACAGTGATTATTTCAGAGTTGCCAAGGTAATAGAAAACAAATAGCATGGAAGAGATTATCCGCCTATCGGAAATTGCCCGGAAATATGTAATGGGTGCTGAAACCATTCATGCGCTAAAATCTGTTTCGTTATCCATAAAAAAGAATGAATATGTAGCTTTAATGGGGCCATCTGGTTCTGGAAAATCTACATTAATGAATATTATTGGCTGCCTAGATACCCCAAATGCTGGCGATTATGTTTTGAATAAACAACTCGTTAGTAGCATGAACGACAATGCCTTGGCGGATGTTCGCAACAAAGAAATTGGTTTTGTATTTCAAACATTTAATCTTTTGCCAAGATCTACAGCTTTAGAAAATGTGGCTTTACCCTTGGTTTATGCAGGGTATAAAAAAGTAGATCGAACCGTTAAAGCAAAAGCAATGCTGGCACAGGTTGGTCTTGGCGATCGGGTAGAACACAGGCCCAACGAGCTTTCCGGCGGACAAAGACAACGGGTTGCAGTTGCAAGGGCATTGGTTAACAATCCTTCAATAATACTTGCCGATGAGCCAACTGGTAACTTAGATACCAAGACTTCTTACGAGATCATGAATCTTTTTCATCAAATACACAAAGAGGGAAACACCATTATTTTAGTTACCCACGAAGAAGATATTGCTCGCCATGCGCACCGAATTGTTCGTTTACGAGACGGCTTAGTAGAATCGGACGAGTTGAACACAGAAATTATTAGTTTTGATTGATGAAAATATATACCAAAACTGGCGATACCGGAACCACAGGATTAATTGGTGGTACACGTGTTCCGAAATACCATCTCCGCATTGAAGCTTATGGAACGGTAGATGAATTAAACTCTTGGATTGGACTAATAAGAGATGCATCTTATTTAGCAGATGGAATGGTTCAATCTTCTCAATTTCAGCAAATTATAGAATTGCTTAATGAGGTTCAAGATAGATTATTCACTTTAGGTTCACAGCTTGCCAACGATCCAGATGGCGCCAATAGAATGAAACTTCCTGGTTTATTTATGGGTGATGTTGACTTGCTCGAAAAACACATTGATGCACTTGATGCAGAACTCCCAGCTTTAAAAGCATTCGTTTTACCAGGAGGACACATGCTTGTTTCTCAGGTTCATGTTGCACGCTGCGTTTGCAGAAGAGCCGAGCGCTTGGTTGTACAACTATCTGAAACCAGCTTGGTTGATGAATTAATTATTCAGTATTTAAATCGCTTATCCGATTACCTTTTCACACTCTCACGCTACGTAGCCAAAGAGGTAAAAGCCAACGAAATTCCCTGGAAACCACGGGTTTGATTTGGTGATTTGCTGATATGCTGATTTGCTGATGAGATGATATGGTGATTTGGTGATTTGGTGATTTGGTGATTT
>DAIRTB010000256.1:0-4198 GCA_036804105.1 Bacteroidota bacterium
GGCAATTTATTTTTATACCTAAATTCAAGATAAACTCAAAAAAGGCCGGAAATTCCGGCCTTTGGTAACTTAGTTTAAATGCAACGCTTCTTTTCTTGCAATTAGCGTTTCGTTGCTTTCTCTTCTGTCTGGATCGTCTATGCAGCAATCTACCGGACAAACAGCCGCACATTGTGGCTCCTCGTGGAAACCCACACACTCGGTGCATTTGTCTGGAACGATGTAATAAACATCGTCGGCAACAGGGGCATTGCGTTCCTCGGCATCTACAAGTCTGCCATCAGAAAGCTTGCTTTGTCCACTTAATTTGGTTCCATCAGAAAACGCCCAATCCATTCCGCCTTCGTAAATTGCGTTGTTTGGGCACTCTGGTTCGCATGCACCACAGTTAATGCATTCGTCGGTAATCATTATCGCCATGGTATAAATTTTCTTTGTTGTACTTTTACAACTCGAAATTAAAACGAAAGATTTTTAGAAAGATTATAAATATCGAAACTTGCAACTCAATTTACATCAACGCATCGAAATATTTGCCGCTTTAGGTGAGAAAATTGCCCATCAATTGCAGGAAAATACCCCAGAAATGGAAGAGTTAATCATTCAAGCTAGAAGCCGAAACCCTTGGTTTACAGCGACTAACATAAGATTTGCGCTTTCAGAATGGGCAGGTATGCTACAAAAAGCCACCTTAACTGAATTCATGGCCAACTACCCTGAAATTTCTTTTCAAAGCAGAAAAAAAGTTGGAGTTATTATGGCTGGAAATATTCCTTTGGTTGGATTTCACGACTTTCTCTGCGTAATTTTAAGTGGGAATCATTGCATTGCCAAATGCGCCACTGCAGATGCTGTTCTTCTCCCAAACCTTGCCAATTGGATGGTCGCTATCAATCCTAAAATTCAGGATTACTTCAGTTTCGAAGAGCGACTTAAAGATTTCGATGCCGTAATTGCAACTGGCAGCAACAACAGCGCCCGTTATTTCGAATACTATTTTGGTAAAGTGCCGCACATTATCCGAAAAAATAGAAGTTCTGTAGCGGTTTTGAATGGTTTCGAAACCAGGGAAGACTTTCAAAATCTCGGCAAAGATATCTTTACTTATTTCGGATTAGGTTGCCGCAATGTTTCTCATCTGTTTTTACCAGAGGGATACGAATTTGAGCCTTTGTTAGAAGCCTTCAATTATTACGAAGAGGTCAGAAATCACAACAAATACTTTAATAATTACGAGTATCAATATGCAGCATTTTTGGTAAATCGAATTCCACATAAAAGTAATGGATTTGTTTTATTGAGGGAAAATGATGCCATTACATCGCCCATCGCATCGCTGCATTACAGTTACTACAAAGATTTGGTGGAGGTAAAGCAAAAGCTTCAGATTCTAAAGGATGAAATTCAGGTAATTGTATCTCTCAACGCATTTATTCCCAATTCTTACCCTTTGGGCAGTAGCCAATTACCAACTTTAAGCGATTTTGCGGATGGTGTTAATACGCTGGATTTTTTAATGAGTTTGGAAGGATAAAGTGAGCGGTTTTGTGGTCGTTTTTCTTATTTTAATTTACCACATAGCCACATAGGTTTTTTATTTGATATTGTCTAGGGTGCAAAAATATCGAAGGGTTTCACGCAGAGCTCGCAAAGGTTTTTCGCAAAGTTCATGAAGATGGTAGGATAAAAATCAAATGTTAAAATATATTGTGCTTATATTGATAAATTAAGTTACTTGAACCTGCTTTTAGATTGAAGCCCCAAAGGGGTGACATATCATAGCTAGGGGTGAAGCCCTTCGCCACAACATAATCAAAGCGAGGGGTTATTTAACCGAGTGAGCCCTTCGCTGAGTGCGTTACCTAAAACATATCGGTTTCAAAGGTTTAAGAAATGATATAATTGCAAGATTCAAATTGAGCATTTTCCGTAATTTTCGCTTAACAACACTATGAAAATTTTTTCCTTTTTTTGGGGATGAAAAAACTGCTTCTACTCTTTAACCTGCTTTTTGTATTTAATCTAGCTCATGCACAAAAGGAATTATTGAATGCTGGGCCGATGCCTGGCCACTCCAGCATGAGAGAAGTGAAAATTTGGGTGCAACTAAAAACCACCAAAGCCGATGTTCAAATAGCTTATTGGGAAAAGGATAAAACAGAAACCTTGCAATTGTCTGCCGTGCAAACGCCAAATCCAGATGCTTTTGGCTGCATAACCTTAATCGCAGAAAACTTAGAGCCAGGTAAAATTTACAACTATGTGGTTTTCATAAACGGACAAAAAGTTTCGTTTCCAGAATCGTTAAGTTTCCAAACCCAATCTTTATGGCAATGGAGAACAGATCCTCCAGCATTTTCTTTCTTGGCTGGAAGTTGCACCTACATTAATCAACCAGAATACGATAGACCTGGAAAACCTTATGGAAATTCGTACGATATCTTTGAAAAAATGGCGCAGCACAAACCAGATTTTATGCTTTGGCTTGGCGACAATACCTATTTGCGGGAAGTAGATAATTCATTATCAGGCGTTTACAAGAGACATGCACATTCAAGAGGTATTCCAGAGCTGCAGAATTTCCTTCGAGGCACCCATCATTACGCCATTTGGGATGACCACGATTTTGGGCCTAACGATGCGGATGGTACATTCCCGCTTAAAGACATCACCCAAAAAGCATTTATAGACAATTGGGCAAATGCATATTATGGAAGCAGGGGAGAAGGCGTTTACTCACAATTTCAATGGGCAGACTTAGATATATTTTTGTTAGACAATCGGTATTTTAGAACACCACAAAAACCCGTAAATGGAGAAAATGGAATTTTAGGCGAAGCGCAACTCAACTGGTTTTTAGAATCTTTAGCAGCAAGTAATGCTCCGTTCAAAATAGTTTGTGTAGGCGGACAGTTTCTAAACAACGCTGCCAATTACGAGAATTGGGCAGTTTTTGCTAAAGAGCGAGAACGCATTCTTAAAGCCATTGAAGAGCGAAAAATTAAAAATGTGGTATTTTTAACTGGCGACAGGCATTTCTCCGAAGTAAGTAAACTAAGTCTTTCTGGAGTAGATATTTACGATTTCACCATTTCGCCTTTAAGTTCTGGTATTAGTAGCAGTTCTCAAACTGAAGAAAACTTAAACAGAATAGAAAATTCCGTAATAAAAGAGCATAATTTTGCTCGTTTTAATGTAAGTGGTGCTAGAAAAGCAAGAGTTTTAAAGGTAGATTATTTCAATGCCACTGGAAAACTCCTCAAATCTTACGAACTAAAAAGTATGTAAGAAGGTAAAAACTGCGGTTAAAATACGCCTCAGTTTTTGAAATATTTATTCGTGAACCAGCAGAGGTTTCTAAGTGTTTTGAAGCTAAATGTACTATTTTTGCAAAAAATTTAAACATCTGCTAAAGATTTCATGAGCGATTCTATAAAACATGAATGTGGGGTTGCCTTCATTCGTTTGAGAAAGCCAATTGGGTATTATTTCGAAAAGTACGGCACAACATTATATGGTTTAAATAAGCTGTACTTGCTCATGGAAAAGCAGCACAACAGAGGTCAAGATGGGGCAGGAGTTGCTACCATTAAACTGAATGTTGCACCAGGAGAGCGTTACATTAGCAGAATCAGATCAAATGATCCGCAGCCGATTAAGGATATTTTTAAGCGAATTCACAAACATTTTGAGGATGAAAGCGTAGAAAATCCAGGAATTTTACAAAATCCAATTGCCGCAAAAAAACAACTGCCATACTTTGGAGAATTACTTCTTGGGCATTTGCGTTACGGAACACATGGTGGAAATTCGATAGAAAATTGCCATCCTTTCTTGCGCCAAAACAATTGGATGTCTCGGAACTTGGTTGTGGCTGGAAACTTCAACCTTACCAACAACGATGAGCTCTTCGACAACCTAGTTCAACTTGGTCAGCACCCAAAAGAAAGTGTAGACACGGTTACCGTTATGGAAAAGATTGGGCACTTTTTAGACGAAGAAAACCAACGTCTTTTCGATCATTATAACGAGCAAGGTTTTGATAATCTGCAAATTACACAGGCCATTCAAGATCATATCGATTTAGAGAGAATCTTAGTTCGTTCTACCAGAAATTTCGATGGAGGTTATTTAATGGCCGGCTTACTTGGCCATGGAGATGCCTTTGTGCTTAGAGATCCAGGTGGAATTAGACCAG
>DAIRTB010000257.1:0-4153 GCA_036804105.1 Bacteroidota bacterium
ATATTGATGATGAAGTTGTGGTAGTAGCAAGCGAGCGCCAGGCCATTAAAACTGCCTTCAATGTGCCGATGGAAAGCATTGTAAGTATTACCCCAGGTTGCGCTTTAATTATTAAACGTGATGGAACAATTGCTGAAAAGCAAATTCTTCCACAAAAAGAGCTCAAGCAGTGTTCTTTTGAGCGCATTTATTTCTCTAGAGGCAACGATTTTAATATCTATACTGAAAGAAAGAAATTGGGAGAATTGATAGTGCCCACAATTTTAGATGCAATCAATTACGATTTAGCCAATACCGTTTTCTCTTACATTCCCAATACGGCTGAGACTGCTTTTTATGGTATGATAAAAGGATTGGAATCGTATCTGAACGAGTTCAGGGTAAATGAAATCCTAAACATGAAAGGCAATATTGACCGAAATCGTTTAGAAGAGTTGATGCAAATGCGCCCAAGAGTAGAAAAGACAGCCATTAAAGATGTAAAGATGCGAACCTTTATCACCGAAGAAAAACATCGTGACGATTTGGTTGCGCACGTTTACGATACAACTTACGGCATCCTAGAACCAGGCTAAGATACACTCGTTGTGATAGATGATTCCATAGTGCGAGGTACTACTTTGAAAAATTCAATTCTAACTATTTTAGATCGTTTAGAGCCTAAGAAAATAATAATTGTTTCTTCTGCTCCACAAATTCGATACACAGATTGCTACGGAATTGATATGTCTTTAATGGACGATTTTATTGCCTTTCGTGCTGCTATTGCACTCTTGAAAGAACATGGATTAGAACATATAATTCAAGAAACTTATCGGAAATGTAAGGAAAGCTTGAAGTTGCCTAAAGAGTTGGTTCAAAATGAGGTTAAAGCCATTTATGCCCCTTTTACCGATGAAGAAATTTCTACAAAAATTGCAGAAATTGTAACTCCAAATCATATTCGTGCAGAGGTTCAAATAATATACCAAACCATTGAGCATCTGCACATTGCGAGTCCAAGACATACCGGCGACTGGTACTTTTCTGGAGATTACCCAACCCCTGGAGGAAATAAAGTTGTAAACAAGGCCTTCACCAATTATGTTAAAGGTATTAGAGTAAGAGCATATTAAAACAAGCACAAAAATTAATGTTTCATAATAAAGTAGAGCTGGACGAAGTAACCATCAGATTCGCAGGAGATTCTGGCGATGGGATGCAACTTACTGGCATGCAGTTTACTACCACCACTGCATCATTTGGCAACGATCTAAGTACATTTCCAGATTACCCAGCAGAAATTAGAGCTCCGCAAGGAACTGTGGGTGGAGTTTCTGGTTTTCAGATACATTTCGGAAGCAAACGCATTCACAATCCTGGAGATGCTTTTGATGTTTTGGTGGCTATGAATGCTGCAGCATTGAAAGCCAACATCCAACAACTTAAAAAGGGCGGGATGGTAATTGTAAATACCGCTGGTTTCGACCCAAAAAACCTGCGTCTTTCTAAAAGCGAAGCAACGGGTAATCCGCTAGAAAATGGATCTTTAGCAGGATTTCAGGTTATAGAAATAGACATTACCAATCTTACAAAAGAAGCTTTGAAAGAAACTTCTTTAAGTACGAAAGACATAGACAGAAGTAAAAATATGTTTGTGTTAGGTCTACTTTTTTGGCTGTATGATAGACCTTTGGAAGCAACTGTTAGGCAGTTGCAAGCAAAATTCAAGAGCAAGCCAGATATTGCAGATGCAAACATAGCTGTACTACAAGCGGGGTGGAGTTATGGCGAAACCACAGAAGTTTTTCCTGCTAGGTTTTCCATCAACCCTGCAAAAATGCCAGTGGGCAACTACCGAAATATTACCGGAAATACAGCAGTGGCACTTGGCCTAATTGCGGCAGGGAATAAATCTGGATTGAAAGTATTCCTTGGATCTTATCCAATTACCCCAGCATCAGACATTTTGCACGAGCTATCACGACATAAAAACTACGACGTAATAACCTACCAAGCAGAAGATGAAATTGCAGGTATTACTTCTGCAATTGGAGCGGCTTTTGGTGGAAGTTTAGGCGTTACTACATCAAGCGGACCAGGTATTGCTTTGAAAACAGAAGCCATGGGTTTAGCCATGATGTTGGAGTTGCCGCTTTTAATTATCAATGTTCAAAGAGGTGGTCCATCTACAGGCTTGCCAACCAAAACCGAACAAGCAGATTTATTGCAAGCAATTTACGGCAGAAATGGTGAAGCGCCAATTCCAGTTGTTGCACCTGCAACTCCATCAGATTGTTTCAACATGATTTTTGAAGCGGCAAACATTGCCATTCGACACATGACGCCAGTTATTTTCTTGAGTGATGCCTATTTGGCCAACGGTTCAGAGCCGTGGTTGTTTCCAACAGCGGCAGAACTTCCAGAAATCGAAGTGAAATTTGCCAAACCAAATCCTGAAGAAGACTTTTTACCATATAAACGTAACGATTTCCTTTCTAGGCCTTGGTCGGTTCCAGGTGTTGCAGGATTAGAGCATAGAATCGGTGGATTAGAAAAACAGCACGAAACAGGAAATATTTCATACGATCCTGCAAACCATGAATTTATGGTGCATATGCGTGCTGAGAAAATAAAACAGATCGAAAATTTTATTCCTGAGCAGACTGTTTTTCAAGGAAATGATAATGCTAAATTATTAGTTTTAGGCTGGGGTGGCACTTTCGGTATCATTAGAACAGCCGTTGAAGAAATGATAAACGAAGGTTACGATGTAGCTCAGGCACATGTGAAATACTTACATCCTTTCCCTAAAAATATGGACGCATTTTTAAGGCAGTTCGACCAAATTTTGATACCAGAACTTAACAATGGACAAATGGTGCGTTTAATTAGAGATCAGTTTCTAGTTCCAGCCATCCCTTACAATAAAATCCAAGGATTACCTTTTACAACCTCAGAGATTAAAAACAAGATTTTTCAAATTTTAAATGCCAATACCAATGAGCAAAATTGAAGCTCTTTTGCAGGAAATGCCAAACTCAAATCAAGCGCCAACTTCCAAAGAATTGGTTTCTGATCAGGAGGTGCGCTGGTGTCCAGGCTGTGGCGATTATTCCATTCTAAAGCAAATGCAAACGGTTTTGCCAGCATTGGGGATTCCGAAAGAGAAGATTGTTTTTGTTTCTGGAATTGGTTGTTCTTCTCGTTTTCCATATTACATGGATACTTATGGCCTACATTCCATTCATGGTAGGGCTACAGCAGTAGCAAGTGGATTGAAAATTACCCGTCCAGACCTTAACGTGTGGGTAATTACTGGCGATGGCGATGCGCTTTCTATTGGGGGAAATCATACCATGCACACCCTTAGACGTAATGTAGATTTGAAAATTTTGTTGTTTAACAACGAGATTTATGGCTTAACCAAAGGTCAATATTCGCCAACTTCTGAGCAAGGGAAAATCACTAAATCCACTCCAGTTGGTTCTCCAGATTATCCTTTCAACCCAATGGCTTTGGCTTTGGGTGCAGATGCTACATTTTTGGCGAGGTCTTTAGATCGTGATCCGAAGCATTTGCAGGATGTTTTAACCAGAGCAGCAACCCATAAAGGGGCAAGCTTTGTAGAGATATACCAAAACTGCAATGTTTTTAACGATGGGGCATTCGAAATCTTTACTGATAAGGGAAGCAAATCAGTATCAACCATCTCAGTTCAACATGGAGCTCCATTGGTTTTTGGAAATGCTAAAGAATGGGGGATAAGATTAAATGGTCATAAACCTGAAATTGTTAGTCTTACAGATGGAACGTATGGCTTGAACGACTTATGGATTCACGATGAAACAGATTATTTCAAGGCCAGTATTTTGGTAAGAATGTTCGATACGCCAGAATTGAATCAGGAAATTGGAACGTATATGCCAAGACCGGTTGGTGTACTTTATGCCATAAATAAACCAACCTACGATGAATTGGTGCAGCAACAACTCAACAAACAGGTTGAAGCTAAGGGAGTAGGCGATTTAGATGCACTTTTACGTGGAAATGAAACTTGGGTGGTTCGCTGATTAGTTGATGTGCTGATGTGCTGATTGGTTGATGTGCTGATTTGATGATTTGCTGATTTGGTGGCGACTCGATGCGCAAGCCAGACCCATGAGAGTTCGCC